>NZ_JBEXHP010000003.1:119152-184889 GCF_040607895.1 Micromonospora sp. NPDC005220 | reverse complement strand
CCGGCGGCGCCGCGACGACAGCGGTCGCCCCGTAGGCGGGCAGGCCGAGATCCGCCGGGTGCTCGCGCAGCAACCACACCACCAGGGGTACGACCGCCAGCGCCGCCGCGGCCACCACGAGCGCGGCGGTACGCCAGCCGTGGTCGCGTACCAGGATGGCGATCAGTGGCAGGAACACCAACTGTCCGGCCGCCCCGCCGGCGGTCAGCACTCCGGTGACCAGGCCCCGGCGGCGGACGAACCACCGTCCGGTGACGGTGGCCACGAACGCCAGCGCCATCGAGCCGGTGCCCAGCCCCACCAGCACACCCCAGCAGAGCAGGAGCTGCCAGCTGGCGGTCATGAAGACCGTCAACCCGCTGCCCGCGGCGACCAGCAGCAGCGCCACCGAGACCACCCGGCGGATGCCGAACCGGTCCATCAGCGCGGCGGCGAACGGCGCGGTGAGCCCGTAGAGCAGCAGGTTGACCGAGACGGCCGCGGAGATCGTGGCCAGCGGCCAGCCGAACTCCTCGTGCAGTGGGTGCAGCAGCACCGACGGGGTGGCACGGAAGCCGGCCGCGCCGACCAGCGCCACGAAGGCGACGGCGGCGACCAGCCAGGCGGGATGCAGACGGCGGTTCTTGGTCACGGGACAAGTCTGAGTTCGGCCACTCACCTGGACGAGTGGCCGGAAAGCCATCATGCGCAATAATCGGGCCATGACCGCTCGCCCGCACCGGATCGCCGTACTCGCTCTGCACCAGGTGGTTGGCCTGGACCTCGGCACTCCGTCGCAGGTCTTCAGCACCGCCCGGACCGCCGACGGGACATCCTTCTACGACGTCCGGGTGTGCACCCCGGGCGGGCAGCCGGTACGCAGCACCGCCGGCTTCCAGGTGGTCCCCGACCACGGTCTGGAACTGCTCGACACCGCCGACACGGTGATCGTCCCGGGCATCCACGACGGCACCGCGTTGACAGTGGGCACCGTCGAGCCGGAGGTGACCGCTGCGCTGCGTGCGGCGTACGAGCGGGGCGCCCGGATCATGTCGATCTGCACCGGCGCGTTCGTGCTCGCCGCCGCCGGGCTCCTCGACGGGCGGCGGGCGACCACCCACTGGGCGTACGCCGAGCGGTTCCGTCGCCTGCACGGCCAGGTGGACCTCGACCCGGGCGTGCTGTTCATCGCCGACGACCGGGTGCTCACCTCGGCCGGAGTCGCCGCCGGCATCGACCTCTGCCTGCACGTGATCCGCCTCGACCACGGCAGCGAGGTGGCCAACCGGGCGGCCCGCCGCTGCGTGGTGCCACCGTGGCGCGACGGCGGCCAGGCGCAGTACATCGAGCAGCCGGTACCGAAGGCGACCGACACCAGCACGGCAGGCGCCCGGGAGTGGGCGCGGCAGCGGCTGCACGAGCCGATCGCGCTGCGCGACCTGGCCGAGCAGGCGCGGATGAGCGTGCGCACCTTCACCCGACGCTTCCGGTCGGAGACCGGCCTGAGCCCGGCCCAGTGGCTGCTGCAACAGCGCACCGACCACGCGAGACTGCTGCTGGAGACGACCGACCTCACCGTCGACCAGATCGCCCACCGCTCAGGTTTTGGCACCACCGCCGCCCTACGCCAGCAACTCCACCAACGCATCGGAGTGGCCCCGTCCACCTACCGCCGCACCTTCCACCCCCGCCCCGCCCTAACCAAACCCTGACCCCCCAGCCGCACCCCCACTCGCGCACCCGCGCACCCGCGCACCCGCGCACCCGCGCACCCGCGATCTTGCAATTACTGTCGCCCAACTGCCCAGTCTTGCCGCTTTTGTCGGGACGGCAAGTCCAAGATCGACGCAGAGCTTTGGGGTGGGGCCGGGTGGAGCAGCGAGCGTGATGTCTGTCCGTCATCACGATGACTCACAGACATCACGCTCAATTTGGCAAGACCTTCGACACTCTCCGCGACGCCAGCTAAGCCAGCTAAGCCGGCCACGCCGGCCACGCCGGCTGCACGGAGCCGTTCGGGGCCGAGCGTCTTTGGCCGCTCAGGCCCGGAGGAGGTGTAGTTGGGACTGGTGCTTCGGCAGGTGCACCCGGGTGTGCAGGTCCAGGGTGCGGGACCAGGGCAGCGGCTGGTCGACGACGAGGTCGAAGCCCTCGCGCAGGTGGGTCTCGACCGGGGTGTCCGCCGCCAGCCCGAGCTGATCGACGAGCCCGCACAGCCGATCGCTGGTGCCGTGCAGCAGAGCGGTCAGTCCACGCAGACCACCCTGCTCGGCGGCGAGCGCGTCGAGCTGCGGACGGTGGATGTCCTCTTCCAACTCGTAGTAGGCGAACGGCGACCCGGCCAGCAGCGCCTCGGTGGCCTGGATCATCAGCTCGTCGTTGGCGACGAGATGCGCCACGATCTGCTCGGCGCTGAGCTGCCCCTCAGGCGCCGCCCCGAACCCGCCACTCTCCAACTCCCGGAAGACCCCGCCATAGGCCCGCCGCAACCCCCCGCTCTCCATCCCCCCAGTCAACCGCCCCACCCCACCCCCACCCCGCCGATCATGGAGTTGTGGTGCCCGGTTCACCCGGACGGGAGGCATTCGTCCCCCACCACAACTGCATGATCGACGCCGGGCAGGGGGCGGGGGCGCGGGGCGGGGGGCAGGGGGCAGGGGGCGGGGGGCGGGGGCTAGCGGCGGGATTGGCGGGTGCGCAGGTAGTCGCTTACCACGTACTCGCCCAGGTCGTCGGTGTCCGGGGTGAACATCCGGCCCCGGCTGCGGCGGGCCACCGCGTCGACGAAGCGCCGCAGTCCCGGGTCGTCGCCGAGCATGAACAGGTTGAGCGTGGCACCGTAGCGGCTCAGCCGGTCCACCTCACGGACCGTCGCCTCGATCGTCTCCGGCAGCGGCGGCCAGTGGAACAGCGCCTCCCCGTCGTCCGGGTCCAGGTGGGCGGTCGGCTCGCCGTCGGTGACCACCAGCACGATCGGTTCGGCGTCCGGGTGCCGGCGCAGATGCCGGCCCGCCAACCGCAGCGCGTGCTGGAGGTTGGTGCCCTGCTCCATGTCCGGCTCCACGGCCGCCAACTCCTGCTGGGTGAGGGTCATCGCCTCCCGGCCGAAGCCGACGATCTGGAGGGCGTCCTGCGGAAAGCGCGTCTCCATCAGGTGTGCCAGCGCCAGCGCCGTCTGTTTCATCGGCCCCCAACGACCCTGAGAGATCATCGAGTACGACAGGTCGACGCAGAGCACCACCGCGGCCGAGGCCCGCTTCTCGGTCTCCACCACCTCGAAGTCGTCCACCGCCAACTGCACCGGAACCGTCGGCCCGGCCCGACTGACCGCCCGGGTCAGCGTCCGGACCACGTCCAACGGCTGCTCATCGCCGTACTGCCAGGGCCTGGACGCGCCGCTGACCTCGCCCGCCGCACCGGCCGAACGCAGGTCGTGCTGGCCGCGCGGCCCGGCGGTCAGCTCGGCGAAGACCCGCCGCAGCGCGGTCCCGCCGAGCCGGCGCAGCGCCTTCGGGCTCAGCGTGAGCCCTTCCGCGTCCCGACTCACCCACCCCTGGCGGCGCAGCTCCCGCTCCAGATCGCGCAGCCGGCGAACGTCGTCGGCCGCGTCCCGGCCCAGCGTGCGGGCCACCGCGTCGACGTCCACGTCATCGAGGGTCGCCCCCGGGTGTTCCTGGTCGAGCTGGTCCAACAGGTCGTCCAACTCGCCGATCTCACTCAGCGCACCGGCCGCGTCGGAGTAGTCCAACGGCTGGTCGCCGCGGACCCGCTCACCCCGCCCCCAGCGCAGATCGGGTCGCAGCGCCCGCAGGTTCGCGTCGAGCGAGGACAACTCTCCCGCGAGGCGGTCGCCGAGCGACTGCTGCATCAGCCCGGCCAGCTCGGCGCGCTGCCGCTCCGACAGCGAGTTCATCAGTCGCTGACCCGCCGCCGCCCGGCGGGCCAACACGTCGATCAACTCGTCGACGGTCTCCGGCTTCTCCGGGAAGAAGTCGCCGTGACGGCGCATGAACTCGGCGAACGCGTCGGTGGTGTCCTCCGCGCGACCGTGCCGGGCGAGCAGGTCGTTCAGGTCGCCCATCATCTCGGCGAGCCGCTGCTGGGCGGCCGGGTCGGCGGAGGCGCGCACCGCGTCGCGCAGGCCGGCGAAGCGCTGGCCGAGCACGTCGTCGCGGAGCTGGTCGAGGATCTGCTGGTACGAGCGGCGGGCCTCGTCGCTGGCCCACTGGTAGCCGGACAGCTCCTCCACCGCCCGCGCGGTCGAGCGGGGCAGATTGTCCAGCACCGCCGCGGCGAATCGCGCGTCGTCGTCGTCGCGACCCCGCAGCTCGTCCCGCTCGGCGGCGAGAGCCTGGTCGAGCAGGGCCTGGGCCCGCGTCACCGCGCCGTCCAGGTCGCCCCTGCGCAGCGCCTCCCGACGCAACCGCCGGGCCCGGGCGGCCAGGTCGTCCAGGCCACCCCGACCCTGCGGGCCACGGCGCAGCAGGTCGCGCAGCGCCTCCCGCAGGCTGCCACCGGCCAGCACCTCGGCGCCGACCGCGTCCACCGCCTCGCGCACGTCGTACGGGGGTGCGAGCGGGTCAGGCCCGCCGTTCCACTGCCCGTACCGGAACCGGTTGCCGGCCACGGTCAGCCCCGGCCGCCGTAGACGGTGCGCCCGGAGTCGGTGACGTCCTTGCCGAGCCGGCGGGTCAGGTGCAGCCCCTCCAGCACGAACTCGACGGCCGCGGCGGCCTCCTCCGAGGTGGGCGCGTCGCCGAGGTCGAGCCGGTCCAGAACCTTCGCCAACCCGGGTACGGTGCCGACCTGGCGCAGCAGCTCGGCGGCGCTGACCAACTCGCCGGTCTCGATCGCGGCGCCGTCCTCGACCAGGGCGGTGAATCCGGAGAGGTCCAGCCCGGCGAGGTGGGCCCGGAACGTCTCGGCGGTCGCGGTACGCAGCAGATGCGCGAGGATCTCGGTCTCCCGCCCCTCCTCGCCGCTCTCGAACTCGACCTTGCCGCGCAGCGTGCTGGTCACCGACACCGCGTCACCGACCCGGGCGACGGCGGCCTCGGGACGCCCCTCCGGGGAGCCGGAGGCGGCGAGCAGGCCGGCGCGGCGCAGCGCGGCACCGGCGACCGTCTCGGCGGCGGCGATGGCGAACCGGGCGGAGACACCGGAGCGCGGGTCCACCGACGGCGACTCCCGGACGGCGCGGGCGAAGCGGGCCAGCACCTCCAGCACATGCTCCGGCACGGCGGCGACCAGGTCGGCCTCCTGCCGGATGAGGTCCAGCTCCAACTCCAGCTCGACGGGGTAGTGGGTGCGGATCTCCGCGCCGAACCGGTCCTTGAGCGGGGTGATGATCCGGCCCCGGTTGGTGTAGTCCTCCGGGTTGGCGCTGGCCACGAGGAGCAGGTCCAGGGGCAGCCGCAGCTGGTAGCCGCGAACCTGGATGTCCCGCTCCTCCAGCACGTTGAGCAGCGCCACCTGGATCCGCTCGGCCAGGTCGGGCAGCTCGTTGACGGCGAAGATGCCCCGGTTGGTACGCGGCACCAACCCGAAGTGGATGGTTTCCGGGTCGCCGAGCGTACGACCCTGGGCGATCCGGATCGGGTCGACGTCACCGATCAGGTCGCCGACGCTGGTGTCCGGGGTGGCCAACTTCTCGCCGTACCGCATCGAGCGGTGCAGCCAGCCGATCGGCAGCTCGTCGCCGGCCTCCGCGACCTGGGCGCGCGACGCCGGGGTGAGCGGGTGCATCGGGTGCTCGTTGAGGACCGAGCCGGGGATGACCGGGGTCCACTCGTCGAGCAGCGCGCCCAGCGAGCGGATCAGCCGGGTCTTGCCCTGGCCGCGCTCGCCGAGCAGCACCATGTCGTGCCCGGCGAGCAGGGCCCGCTCGACCTCGGGCAGCACGGTGTCGTCGTAGCCGACGATGCCGGGGAAACGGGTCTCGCCGGAACGCATCCGGGCGAGGAGGTTGTCACGGAGTTCCTGCTTGACGGTGCGGTACTGGTGACCGGCCGCCCGCAGCGCGCCGAGCGTGCCGGGCAGGTCGGCCGGTGGAACCGGGATTACCGGGGTAGGCGCAGTCACCCGACCCACGCTAGCTCACATTCGCCGGGGTGCCCCGGGCATCAGGGGGGCACCCCCCTCCCACCCTCAGCCCCGGTCGCACCGCCGGCAGGCACCGCGGCGCCGCAGGTGGTACGCGTAGGTGGCCGCGCCGAGCGCCACGCCCCACACCGGCCAGAGCCGCTGTGGGAACCCGGCCAGGCCGGTCATCCAGCGCGGGAACCGCTCCCCGGGGAAGGGACCGATCAGCCCGACGGGGTGACGAAACCGGACTCGTAGGCGGCGATGACCGCCTGGGTACGGTCGCGGACGCCCAGCTTGGCCAGCACGTTGCCGACGTGCGTCTTGACCGTCTCCACCCCGACCACCAGGTGTGCGGCGATCTCCGGGTTGGACCGGCCGGTGGTCATCAACCGCAGCACCTCGGCCTCCCGTTCCGTGAGCCGGGCGCCGCTCAACCGGTCGCCGCCGGCCGGCCCGTACGCCCCGACCAGCTGGCGGATCGCGGCCGGGAAGAGCAACGACTCCCCCGCCGCGACCACTCGGATGGCCTCCACCACCTCGGCCGGCCGGGCCCGTTTGAGCAGGAACCCGGAGGCGCCGGCGCGCATCGCCTCGTAGACGTACTCGTCGTTGGCGAACGTGGTGACCACCAGCACCCGGGGCGGGTCGGCGGAGGTGGCCAGCAGGTGCCGGGTGGCCTGGATGCCGTCGACGCCGGGCATCCGCACGTCCATGAGCACCACGTCGGGCCGGTGCCGGGCGACGAGCGGTGGCACCTCGGCCCCGTCGGCGGCTTCGGCGAGCACGTGCAGGTCGGGTTGGGCGTCGATGATCGCCCGCAGCCCGATCCGGATCAGCTCGTCGTCGTCGACGATGAGCACGCCAGTGGTCATCGCGTCTCCTCGTAGGGCAGCCGGGCCCGGATCAACCAGCGGTCGCCGTCCGGGCCCGCGGTGAGCCGCCCACCGAGCAGTAGCACCCGCTCCCGCATGCCGTCCAGACCTCGACCGCCCCGCCCCAGCCGAGCCCGGTCGGGGTTGCTCACCGCGTTCACCAGTTCCAACTCCAGCGCGTCCGGGTGCAGGTCCAGGCGTACCGTCACCGGCCCGTGGCCGTGTCGGGCGGCGTTCGTCAGTCCTTCCTGGACGATCCGGTAACCCTCCCGGGAGACCACCGCGGGCACCCGGGTCGGGTCGCCGGAGCGCTGCGCGTGCACGGCCAGGCCGGCCGCGCGGGCGTCGGCGACCAACCGGTCCAGGTCGGCGAGGGTACGCTGCGGCGCCGCCGCGCGCCGGTCGCGGCTGTTCTCCCGGAGCAGCCCGAGCACGTGGTCGAGGTCGTCCATCGCGGTCCGCCCGACGTCCTCGATGGCGATGAGCGCCCGCCGGACGAACTCCGGGTCGGTGTCGAGGACCTCACGGGCCGCCCCGGCCTGGAGGGTGGCCACGGTCAGCGCGTGACCGACCGAGTCGTGCAGCTCCCGGGCCAGCCGGTTACGTTCGGCGAGCCGGGCGGCCTGCGCTTCGAGGGCGGCGATCCGTTCCGCCTGGGCCGGGCCGAGCAGCACCGGCGCCATCGACCCGGCGAGCGCGCCGAGCCCGGCGACGGCGTAGCCGAGGGCGACCAGCAGGAGCACCCCGGTCACTGTCAGCCAGCCGCTGTCCTGCCCGTCCAGCGGCCCGTACCGTTCCCGGCTGGTCAGCTCGGCGCCGATGCCGAACTGTTGGGCGATGAACGCCAGCGCCATCGGCAGGAGGCCGAACAGCGCGATCATCACGAGAGCGCCGACGATGAGGTGGGTGGCGATCCAGAGCGCGCTGCGCAGCCGTGTTTCCCGGTCGCCGCGGTGCCCGGGCGGGGGATCGGGCAGGTCGACACCGAGCAGGGCCCGGACGGCGGCGATCTCCAACGCCCGGCTGCCGTCCAGCAGTAGCGGAACCACGGCGATCAGCGCCGCGATGACCAGCAGCGGGTAGACAAGTGGGCGTGGGGTCGTCGAGCCGGCGAGCATCTCGGCGCAGGTCACCGCGAGCAGCCCGTACGGCAGCGCCAGCACGCCGCCGAGCAACAGGAACACGCCGCGCCGCCAGGTGGTGCCGGCGATCAGCGGGGCCAGCGCTGCTCGGGGGGTCACCTCGCCATTCTGCTGCCGGAACCGGTTTCGGCGACTCCCCCGCGTCGGGGAGATGTCAGCGGTGGTCGGCGACGTACTGCTGCGGGTCCTTGTCGCGGAACGGGAGGTTGCGACCGTTCTTGTGCTCGCCGTAGAAGGTCAGCCAGCGCTGGCCCAGCTCGGCGCGGAGTTCGGTGCTGGCGTGCCGGCGGAAGTCGGGAAGCGCCTCGTCCTCCTCCTCGGCCAGGTGCTCGCTGTTCTCCCGGCGGGCGGTGCCGACCGCCGCCCACCACTGGTCCGAGCCGACCGGGTGCAGCTTCGCCTCGGCGATGGCATCGCGGATCTTGTTGTGGTCGCCGATGGCGTCGGCGGTCTCGTCCTCCCCGTCGTCGCCGTGCTTGACGAGGTGCGGGTAGAGGATCGCCTCCTCCGCCTCAGCGTGGATGTCCAGGTGCAGGGCGAGGGCGTCCCAGACGGCGAGCATCTCCTGCTCGTCGCGGGCGTCGTCGAGGCGGGCGAAGCCACGCCGGAAGGCGGCGTGGTCGTCCAGGATCAGTGCGGTGATGTCGTCCACTGTGCTCACTTTCCGGTTGGGCTGGCGAACCGGGCACGCAGCATCGCCGGCATCGCGGCGAGCCCGGTGACCGGCCGGAAGCGTTTCGCGGCCTCGGCCAGCGCCGCGTACTCGTCGTCGGCGAGGTCGATGTCGGCCGCGGCGGCGTTGCGTTCCATCTGCTCGACCCCGGAGGCGCCGGGGATGGCGAGGACGTTCGGGTGGCGCAGCAGATAGGCCAGCGCGATCTGGCTGGGGGTGGCGTCGTGGGCGTCGGCGACCTGGCGCAGGGTGTCGATCAGCGCGGCGCCGCGTTCCAGGTTCTCCGGCAGGAAGTACGGGTTGGCGCGCCGGACCGCGCCAGTCGGCGGGTGCTTCGCGTCGTAGCGGCCGGAAAGGAAGCCCTGCGCCAGCGGGCTGTACGCGATGACCACTCGACCGGCCTGCCGCGCGTACGGCAGCAGGTCCTGCTCGGGGGCGCGGTCGAGCATGCTGTAGCGGACCTGGTTGCTGAGCACCCGCCGGCCGAGCGCCGCTTCGGCGACCTGCCAGCGGCGCAGCCCGTAGTTGCTGACGCCGACCTCGGTGACCAGCCCGACGTCCTGCAGGGTCCGCATGCCGCGCATGGTGGTGTGGTCGGCGACCAGCGGGTTGGGCTGGTGCACCTGGTAGAGGTCGATGCTGGTGACGCCGAGCCGAGCCGCCGAGGCGACCGCCCGCTGCTGCACCACCGCGGCCACCGGCAGCACGGGCAAGATCTTGCTGGCGACCACGACCTTGGGCCGGTCGTCGCCGAGCGCCGCGCCGAGGATGCGTTCGCTGCGCCCGAAGCCGTAGACCTCCGCGCTGTCGAAGACCGTCACGCCCAGCTCGACGGCCCGCCGGACGATCTGCGCCGCCTGCCGCTCGAAGTCCCGGCCGTACCCCCATTCCCGGGAGCCGAACTGCCAGGTGCCCAAACCGATCTTGGACAGCGGTTTGGGGGTGTCGAGCGCAATGAAACGCATGGCGTCGAAACTACCCCGATGTCCCGGTTTCCACGCCCGATCCGCAACATGCTGGGCCGGAGTTAGGCTCATGATCGTGACCTACCTCGCCGCGGATGACCGCTACGACACCATGACCTACCGGCGCAGCGGACGCAGTGGCCTGCGGCTGCCGGCCGTCTCACTCGGGCTGTGGCACAACTTTGGTCCGGACCGCCCGTTCGAACGGCAGCGCGACATCGTCCGGCGCGCCTTCGACCTGGGTGTCACCCACTTCGACCTGGCCAACAACTACGGCCCGCCGCCCGGTTCGGCGGAGGAGAACTTCGGCCGGATGCTCGCCACCGACCTGAAGCCCTACCGGGACGAGCTGGTCATCTCCAGCAAGGCCGGGTACCTCATGTGGCCCGGCCCGTACGGCGAGTGGGGCTCCCGCAAGAACCTGATCTCGTCGCTGGACCAGTCGCTGGGCCGGATGGGGCTGGACTACGTCGACATCTTCTACTCGCACCGGTTCGACCCGGAGACCCCCCTCGAAGAGACGATGGGCGCGCTCGACGCCGTCGTCCGCTCCGGCAAGGCGCTCTACGTCGGCATCTCGAACTACAACTCGGAGCAGACCAGGAGGGCTGCCGAGATCCTGCGCGAGCTGGGTACGCCGCTGCTGATCAACCAGCCGTCGTACTCGATGCTCAACCGCTGGACCGAGTCCGACGGCCTGCTCGACACGCTGGAGCAGGTGGGCGCGGGCTGCATCGCGTACAGCCCGTTGGCCCAGGGCCTGCTGACCGACCGTTACCTGGGCGGCATCCCGGCCGACTCGCGGGTTCGCACCAGCGTCTTCCTCAACGAGAGCGACCTCAGCGAGGAGAAGATGGCCACGATCCGTGGGCTCGGCGCGGTCGCCGAGCGGCGCGGCCAGTCCCTCGCGCAACTCGCGTTGGCCTGGGCGCTGCGTGACCCGCGGATGACCAGCCTGATCATCGGGGCGAGCAGCGTCGAGCAGTTGGAGACGAACATCGCCGCGCTGGACAACCTCGACTTCACCGCCGAGGAGTTGGCCGAGATCGAGCGACACCTGGGCTGACCACCTCCGGGCACCGGGCGGGTCGGGTCACCAGATCCGGCGCCGCCCGGCCCGGTGGTTGCGGACCTCGCACTGCCGGCCCACCGGTGCGACGGCGCTGCGACGTCGCCGTCCGGCACCGATCAGCAGCGCCAGGACCAGCACGGCGGCGGCGCCAGCCAGCACCGGCCACCGGCGACCGAGGTCGGTCACCGACGCCACCGGCACGCCCGGGTCGGCCGCCGCCGCCGCCACCGGCTCGGTGGCGGCCGGCGCACTCACTGCGGTACGCGGCGGGCTCTTCGGCGCGGCGCCCTTCGCCGGGGTGGGGCTGGCCTTGGCACCACGGAACACCACGTCCGAGCAGGAGTAGTAGGTGTCCGGGGTGTTGGAGTTCTGCCAGATCGTGTAGATCAGGTGTCGACCGCTGCGGCCCGCCGGCAGCCGACCCGCCAGCTGGTACGACCCGGCCCGTACCGGCGGGTCGGTAAGCGTCAGAAACGGGCGCGACTCCAGATCCGCCCAGGTCAGCTTCTTGCGCGGGTCGTAGTCGGGCGTGGTGACGTAGAGCCGGAAGGTGCCCCGGTGCTGGATGGTGGTCCGGTACTTGAAGGTGAACGTCGCGCCGGCGGTCAGCGCGGTGCTCGGCCAGTCGGTGCGGGGCAGGTCCAGCCCCCGGTACGCGGACAGCCCACCGCTGCACAGCTCACCGTCCGGGATCCGTTCCCGATCTCGCCCGTTGATCGTGGAAACTCGCACGTTGTCCCACTCACGCACAGCAGCACCCGCCTGGACAGCGGCCTTACAGGCGGCGGTGGCCGCGTACCGGCCCTCGGGGCCACAGGCCGCCGCGCGACTGATCGGGTCGGTCGGGGCGCCGTGGGCGGCGGCGGGCGTGGCGGCCAGCGGCACGGTCGCGGCAGCGACCAGCACCGTGGCGAGGAGCCGGCGTACGGGCATGAGGACGACCTCCGCCCACTGGTACGGCCGGGAAGCGGCAAAGGTTCGACGCTCACCGTCCCGCTCGGCTCGGCCGAGCCTGGTCGCCGGGGCGCCGAGCGGGAATCCGGCGGGTGGGTGCGGCGTTTCGATACTCGGAACCGCGTGAACCGAGGAGGCAGACATGAAGGTACGTAGCTCGTTGCGTGCACTGAAGCAGAAGCCGGGTTCGGTGGTGGTCCGCCGTCGTGGCCGGGTGGTCGTGGTGAACCGCGCGAACCCGCAGTGGAAGAGCCGCCAGGGCTGATTCCGCCTTTACCGGACATACAGTCGTCAACGCCCCGACCGGGTCACCTCCGGTCGGGGCGTTTCGCGTCTGACCGATCTTCGTCCGGGGGCGGCAGGGGCGCACCTGCGCTTAGTCACGTACATCTATGGCTTGTACATGTTAGCGATCACAGCTACCGTCGCCCCAGAAGCGAAGGGCACGCTTTTACGCTTCGACTCGACCCGCGCCGGCCGCTGACGCGGCCCACGGGCAACAAGGCAGGTCACTCCGGGCGTCCCGGTCGGCACTCGCACGCCACCGGGTCAGGCTGACCGCCCGATTCACCGGGAGCCGAACTCCGCACATCTCTCCAGATCCGGCACGCCGGCGCACGCCGCCGGGAGGCCCGGATCACCACCAGGCGCCATCATGGCGAGGAGTCCTCCTGATGAATTCGCAGTACATCCGAACGGCACGCCGACGGGTCGCCCTCGTCGTCGGCGCAGTGGTCATGCTGCTGACAGCGGGCCTGATGGTCGCCGGCAACGCCCAGGCGGCGGCCGGCTGCCAGGTGGCGTACACCGTGCCGTCGCAGTGGCAGGGTGGCTTCACCGCGGACGTGAAGGTCACCAACCTCGGCGACGCGGTCAACGGCTGGAGTCTGACCTGGACGTTCCCGTCCGGCCAGCGGGTCACCCAGGCGTGGAACGCGACGGTCACGTCGTCGGGCAACCAGGTCACCGCGCAGAACATGAGCTACAACGCGGCCATCGCCACGAACGCGACGGTCTCCTTCGGCTTCAACGGATCCTGGTCGGGCGGCAACATCGCACCGACGTCGTTCGCCCTCAACGGGGTGACGTGCACGGGGACCGTGGGCACGCCGACCCCGACTCCGACACCCACCCCCACCGATCCCCCGCCGTCGGGCGGCGACGCGATGGCGACGGTCGCGGCGATGCAGCCCGGCTGGAACCTCGGCAACACCCTCGACGCCATCCCCGACGAGACCGCCTGGGGCAACCCGCTGGTCACCCAGGCCCTGTTGCACCAGGTGAAGTCGCAGGGCTACAACAGCATCCGCATCCCGGTGACCTGGAGCAACCACCACGGCCCCGCCCCGACGTACACGATCGACGCCGTCTGGTTGAGTCGCGTCCGCCAGATCGTCGACTGGGCACTGGCGGAGGGCCTGTACGTGATGGTCAACCTGCATCACGACTCCTGGCAGTGGATCAACACCTACCCCGGTGACCGTACGACCGTCATGAACCGGTACACCGCGCTGTGGACCCAGATCGCCACCTCGTTCCGCAGCCACTCGTCGAAGCTCGTCTTCGAGAGCATCAACGAGCCGCAGTTCGCCGGCACCTCGGGCGACGCCCAGAGTGACGAGGTGCTGCGCGAACTCAACGTCGCGTTCGTCCGCCTCCTGCGCCAGTCCGGCGGCAACAACGCCACCCGACTACTCGTGCTGCCCACCCTCAACACCAACTCCAACCAGGCCCAGCTCGACGCGTTGGCGACCACGATCGCCCAGCTGGGCGACAGGAACATCGCGGCGACCGTCCACTTCTACGGATGGTGGCCGTTCAGCGTCAACATCGCCGGCGGCACCCGCTACGACTCCAACGTCGAGCAGGACATGATCGACGGCTTCGACCGGGTGCACAACACCTTCGTCGCCAAGGGCATCCCGGTGATCGTCGGCGAGTGGGCCCTGCTCAGCTACGACTACACCCGACCCGGCATCATCGAGCGCGGTGAGCTGCTCAAGTTCTTCGAGGCCGTCGGCTACCAGGCGCGGATCCGAAAGCTCACCACCGTCCTCTGGGACGCCGGCTCGTTCCTCAACCGCAACGACCTGCAGTGGCGGGACCCCGGCCTGTACGCGCTCATGAAGGCGAGCTGGACCACCCGCTCGGCTACGGCGTCGTCGGACCAGATCTACGTCCGCCGCACCGGCACCATCACCAGCAAGTCGCTCACCCTGAACCTCAACGGCGCCTCGTTCCGCAGCCTGCGACAGGGCAGCACCGTCCTGGCCAGCGGCAGCGACTACACCGTCTCCGGCAACACGCTGACCCTGACCAACGTCGCGCTGACCCGCCTGGTCGGCAACCGCGCCCCGGGCGTCAACGCCAACCTCGAGGCGACCTTCTCGCAGGGCGTGCCGTGGCCCATCAGCATCATCTCCTACGACCCGCCGACGCAGACCGCGGCGAACGGGACGACCAGCTCCTTCGTCATCCCCACCCAGTTCCGCGGTGACCAGCTCGCCACCATGGAGGCCAAGTACGCCGACGGCAGCCCCGCCGGCCCGGCCAACTGGACCTCGTACAAGGAGTTCTGGAGCAACTTCCAACCCGACTACAGCGCGAACACCATCCTGCTGAAGCCGGAGTTCTTCGCCGAGGTCAACGACGGCGCGGCCGTCACTCTCACGTTCCACTTCTGGAGCGGCACACAGGTCACGTACCGCGTGACGAAGACCGGGACGTCGGTCACCGGAAGTCCCGCCTGACGCCGTAGCACGAACCCGGACCCCGGGGATGGATCAGGACGACAGTCAGCGGCCCGGTTGATGATCATCAACCGGGCCGCTGAACCGCGTTCGCAAGGTGGAGCCGAGGGGACTCGAACCCCTGACCCCCACACTGCCAGTGTGGTGCGCTACCAGCTGCGCCACGGCCCCTTGCTGTTGTCCCGGTCGCCCGGGCACTGGGAAACTATACACAGACCGGCCCGCATGGTCATCTCGCGGGGGTCCCCGCCGAACCGGCTCAGTTGAGCGCCACGTCCGGCGGGAAGTGCGCGACGGCGGCCATCATCCCGCCCTGCCGGCGCAGCACCATCGGCCACAGGTCGTCGGGCCGGTCGACGAAGGCGTCCCCGGGCAGCCCATCCAGCACGAACCAGGACCCGTCGGCGATCTCCTGCTCCAACTGACCGCTGCCCCAGCCGGAGTAGCCGGCGAAGACCCGGATGCCGCCGATGCTCTCCCGCAGCCGCTCCGGGTCGATCGAGAGGTCGATCGTGCCGACCGCCCCGGAGACCTGGTGGAAGCCCTTCAGCCGGCGCATCGGGTGCCGCATCCGGGCGAGGCAGATGGCCGAGTCGGGCTGCACCGGGCCGCCCTCGAAGAGCACCGCCGGGTGGCGGGCCAGGTCGCTCCAGTCACCGAGCACCTCGGCCACCGGCACCTCGGTGGCCCGGTTCAGCACCACGCCGAGCGCGCCGCCCGGCTCGTGGGCGACCAGCAGCACCACCGTACGGTCGAAGTTGGGGTCCTTGAGCGCCGGAGTCGCGACCAGCAGCCGCCCGGTCATCGACTCCATCGCTCGTCCGCCGATCGCCTGGCCCTCTCCCTGCATGCCACACACCCGTCAACCGTGAGCCCGCGCCGGGGGCCGGTCATCGACCGGATCCACCCGGCGCATCGGGTTCAGCCGCGCTGTCAACGCCATGCCTGGCACCATAGCCTGCGTCCCGGGCGCTGGCTAAGGTCTGACCGGCGGGTGATCGGACAGTTGAGACGAAGGGCCGACGCACCCGACGGCAGACCTCGCGGTGATCGACGGGTCAGGACCACCGACGGCCGAGAAACGCCCGAAAGGTCCGTCACATCCCGATAGATTCGGCTGATCGGGAGGGCGACCGCGGTTGCCCCTGCCCGCGACACGGAGGCGGGTGGCGATGGCAACTGTCCGGGACGCGACGTACGACGTGCTCCGCACCCTTGGGATCACCACTGTCTTCGGCAACCCCGGCTCCACCGAGGAGCCGTTCCTCCAGGACTTCCCCTCCGACTTCCACTACGTCCACGCGCTGCAGGAGGCGACGGCCGTGGCGATGGCCGACGGCTACGCCCAGGCCAGCGGCGTGGTCGCCCACGTCAACCTGCACACCGCCCCGGGCACCGGCAACGGCCTGGGCAATCTGGTCACCGCCTGGCACAACAAGACCCCGCTGATCGTCACCGCCGGCCAGCAGACCCGGGAGATGCTGCTCCTCGAACCCCGGCTGACCAACCGCCGATCCACCGAGCTTCCGCAGCCCTACGTGAAATGGGCGTACGAGCCGCCCCGGGCGCAGGACATCCCCGCGGCGATGCTGCGGGCGTACGCGACGGCGGTGCAGCCACCGGCCGGGCCGGTCTACCTCTCCCTGCCGATGGACGACTGGGCCCAGCCAGCCGACCCACCGCCCGCGCCGCGAACGGTGGCCACCCGGTTCGCACCGGACCCGCAGCGGCTGGACGAGTTCGTCCGGGTGCTGGCCGGTAGCCGCAACCCGGTGCTCGTGTACGGGCCGGGGGTGGACCGCTCCGCGAGCTGGCCGGCCGCGGTGACGCTGGCCGAGCGGCTCGCCGCCCCGGTCTGGTCGGCCCCCGCCCCCGAGCGGGCCGTGTTCCCCGAGGACCATCCGCACTTCCGGGGCGTGCTGCCGTACGCGATCGGCCCCCTCGCCGAGGCGCTGCGCGGACACGACACGGTGCTGGTCATCGGCGCCCCGGTGTTCCGCTACTACCCGTACGTTCCGGGCGGTTACCTGCCCGACGGCGCCCGGCTGCTGCACATCACGGACGACCCGGACGAGGCGGCGCGAGCCCCGGTCGGTGACAGTCTGCTCAGTGACCCGGGGCTGGCCCTGGCCGCGCTTGTCGAACGGGTGCCGCCGAGCGACCGGCCGGCACCCACGGGACGGGACGCGCCACCACCGCCCGAGGTCGGCATCCCACTGAGCGCCGACGCCCTGTTCGCCGCGCTGGCCGCGCACTGGCCGACCGACGGCGTGCTGGTCCAGGAGTCACCATCCAATCTGTCCGCGCTGCGTCGTCAGCTACGGATCACCCGCCCGGCGTCGTACTTCACCATGGCCAGCGGCGGCCTCGGCTACGGCCTGCCGGCGGCGATCGGCGTCGCCCTGGCCGAGCGGGACGCCGGGCGCGGTCGCCCGGTGGTGGCGGTGGTCGGCGACGGCTCGTTCCACTACTCGGTGCAGGCGCTCTGGACGGCCGCGCGCCTGGCCCTGCCGGTGGTGGTCGTCGTCCCGGTCAACCAGCAGTACGCGATCCTCAAGGCGTTCGCCGAGCTGAAGCACACTCCCGGGGTGCCCGGCCTGGACCTGCCAGGTCTGGACATCCTCGCGGTCGCGGCCGGTTACGGCTGTGCCAGCGAGGTGGTGGAGACCCCCGATCAGCTCGGCGCGGCGCTCGCCGCCGGGCTGCCCGCCGACCGTCCCACGGTGTTGGCGGTGCCGATCAGCACCGACGTGCCCAGCATCCTCTGAGCCGAGTCAGCGCGGTGCGATCGACAGCGGGGCGCCGGTGAAGACGTCCAGCACCGGCCGAGCGCCCAGCGGCGCGGCGAGGGTGACGGTGACCGGCTCCAGTTTCAGCATGGCGACGCACTCGCCGGTGGCCCGGGTGACACCGCCACCGACCACCACGACGTCCGGCCGTTCCCACACCAACGGCGTGATCCCGGTGTCGCACGCGCCGACGCCGAGCCGCACGGTCAACCGGGCGTCGTCGACGGCGGCCAGGTCCTGGGCCGCCACCAGGCCGTCCGGCAGCGGCCGGGCCGGCGCGGTGGGCTCGGGGACAGCCGCTACCGCCGTCGGCGCGACGGCGAGCCGGGCCACCGGAGTGGCCAGCTCCCTGATGGTGAAGAGCCAGGCCGGAACCTGCGCCACACCCCGGCTGGTACGGACCGGCACGGCACCGAACGTCACACCGGTGACGGTGAGCGGGAGACAGGCGGTCTGGGTGGTGCTGGTGGCCCACCCGTCGGGCCCTGGCTCGACTGTGGGGCCGCCGGGGGTGGGCCGGCCGGGCCGCTTCGGCCGCCCCGGGCACGGCAACGGGTCACCCTGGTCGAGCTGCCGGTACGCCTCAGCGGCGCTGACCAACGGCAGTGTCAGCCGGCCGTCCGTGAATCGGATCTCGCCGCCGACCCGGGTCGGCGGTATCGGAACCTCCTCCCGGTACCAGCCGGACCGGAAGGCCGCCTCGGTGTCGGGGGTGAAGCCCGGGTCACCGGTGAGCAGCGTCGGCCCCTCCAACGGCACGTACCCCGTGCGCCAGTCGGGGCCGGGCCGCCACGCCTCGGCAACCTGGGCGGCCCGCTGGTCGAACGCCTCGACGCGGCCCTCGGGGCTGCGGACGGCGTCGACCGGACCGACGCCGGTCGCGGCACAGCCCGCGCTCAGGAGTAAGGGGAGCACGAGCAGCAGGGCAGGCCGATTCATGTACGGTTCGACGCCCCCGTCGACCGGCCGGTTCCCGACCCGCGCTCAGGTCTCGCCACCCAGATCCATCTGGTACGCCTCCCAGAGCAGGTCGGCGCCGCGGCGCCGATGCCGGGCCAACGTCCGCAGCAGGTGCCCGGCCCGGTGCCTCAGCTCGTCCGGGTGCGTCTCCGGCCGTTCGGCGATCTGCTGGACCGCCAGGATCGCGGCGACGATCGCCGCGTGCTCCCGGGTCAGCAGCCGCACGCCGTGGTCCAGTCGCGGCGACTGGGTGAGCAATTCCCGGTAGAGGCCACTGGGGCCCTCGGTGACCCGGACGTGCTCGGCGAAGCCCTGGCGCACCGGACGTAGCCGGAGGAGGACGTCGTCGCGCCAACGCGGCCCGGTGGTGGTGCCGGCGACGGCCCGGCCGAGGGCGTGCACGTCACCGGCGAGGCCGGCCGGGCGTGGCTCACCGGGGAGACCGACGGGATGGGGTTCGGCGGACAGCCCCGCCGGATGCGCGGCAGGCGGTCGGGCGACGAGTGACGGCTGCTGGACCGGACCGGTGACCATGGCACCTCCCGCGCGGCGCTGCTATCCCATACCGCGATGGTGAGCCTGCCCGACCTACCCTGTCCAGGGCCCTGGATCGGCTCATCTGCCCCGTTGGACGCAGCGACACCACCAGCCACACCCGTCCCGGCCCTGTGCGCCGTACGGACCCGGTGGGACGTACGCCGGTCTCAGCACCCGCGGTCCGCCGGCCGGCTCCTGGGTGGTCACAGGGGGCAGCGAGGACCCTGTCCACACAACGAAGCGCCCCGGCTGGTGGGCCGGGGCGCTTCGTTCGAGGTGGTGGAGGTGCCGGGAATCGAACCCGGGTCCTTCGCCGGTTTGTCAGGGCTTCTCCGAGCGCAGCTCGCTGTGCCTCTACTCGGCCCCACCGCTCACGCGAGCAAGTTGGTGTGACGGGCCCAGTCGCTGATTAATCTCGCCGCACGGACCCCGCGACCGGGTCCGATTGGCCAGCCTCCTAGCTGATGCCGGCTACTGGGACGAAGGCGTTCCCAGGCCGACAGACTTAGCTACTCGCCTCAGGCGGCGAGAGCGAAGTCAGCGCGATTGTTCTTGGCGCTTATAAGTTTCCGACGACCGATTCTCGAGACGACGTCGGCTTCCTCGGCTCGCTTCCCCTGTCGCTGCGTACGAAGTCGAAACCAGTCACCCCCTCGACAGGCCGCCGATGTGGCGGCACTGACAAGACTAACGCCTGGCGCAACAGCTTTCATCCCGAGCCCCGGGCCGGCACGCCGACCCGGACAAACAGGATGAACTAGTCGTCCATTCCCTTGCCGCGTCGACCGGACACCCGGGCGATTTCCCGGTCCGCGTCGCGCTTGGCGAGGTCCTGACGCTTGTCGTACGACTTCTTGCCCTTGGCCAGGGCGATCTCGACCTTGGCCCAACCGTCCGAGAAGTAGACCTGCAACGGAACGATGGTGAAACCGCCCTCGCGGGTCTTGCCGAGCAGCTTGTCGATCTCACCCCGATTGAGCAGCAACTTACGGGTGCGCCTGGGCTCATGGTTGGTCCAGGTGCCCTGGGTGTACTCGGGGATGTGCATCGAGTGCAGGTACAACTCGCCGTCACGTTCCTGCGCGAACGCGTCGACCAGCGACGCTCGCCCGGCCCGCAGCGACTTGACCTCGGTGCCGGTCAGCGCCATGCCCGCCTCGTACGTGTCGAGGATCGCGTAGTCGTGGCGCGCCTTCTTGTTGGAGGCGACCACCTTGCGCCCCTTTTCCCGTGGCATCGGTGCCACCCCCTCTCCTCCGTCCGCGGCCGGGCTCACCCCGGCCGGACAACCGATCATGCTACCCGAATCACAAGGACCCTCCCGCGCCGTTTATTTCCGGCTGCGGGAGGGTCCTCGGGAGACGACGGGACGACCCGTACGGTGCCTAGACCCGCAGGTAGAAGCGCAGGGTGACCCAGGCGGTGCCCGCGCTGACCAGAACACCGACGCCAGCCATCAACGGGAAGATGAACAGGAGGTCGCCCCAGGTGATCGGCGAGAGCAGACCCTGCAACGCGCTCAACGACCCGTCGAAGAGCAGATACTTCGCCGCGACCAGGGCGACCAGACCGAGCAGTGAACCGATCAGGCCGGCCACCACGGCCTCCAGCACGAACGGCGCCTGGATGAACCAGTTGGACGCGCCGACCAGCTTCATGACCGCCACCTCACGCCGCTTGCTGTACGCGGCCACCTGAATGGTGTTCGCGACCAGCAGCAGGGCGGCGATCGCCATCACGATGGCAGCCGCCAGGGCGATGTTCTGGATCGAGGTGAGGATGTTGAAGATCTTGTCGAGCAGTCGGCTCTGGTCGATGATCTCCTCGACGCCGGCCGTGTCCTTGTACTGGTCGTAGACGTCCTTGTACTGCTCCGGGTTGTTCAGCTTGAGCCGGAACGCCTCGGGCAACTGGTCCGGCTTGACCGCGTTCACCAGGTCCGGTGCGTCCTGGTACATCTCCTTGAAGCGCTTGTACGCCTCGTCCTTGTTGACGTAGAGGACATCCTTGACCAGGGGGTCGCTGTCGAGCTTGGTCTGCAGGTCAGTGCGTTCCTGCTCGGTCACCTCCTGAGTCAAGAAGATCGAGACTTCGATGTTCTTGTAGTAGAGGTCCTTCATGTCGTCGACCTGGCGGTACATCAGACCGCTGGCGCCGAGCATGGTCAGCGAAACCGCCATCGTGATGATCATCGCGATGGACATGGTCACGTTGCGCCACAGTCCGACCAGTACCTCGGACAGGACGTATTTCACGCGCATCGGGATTTCCTCCGGGTCTCCGGCATGAAGTGTTCGTCGTCAGGCTGCGCAGGGGTGGAGCGCCGACTCACCCGTAGACGCCGCGGGCCTGGTCACGCACGATGCGACCGCTCTCAATCTCAACGACGCGGCGGCGCATCTGGTTCACGATGTTGGAGTCGTGGGTGACCATCACGACGGTCGTGCCGGTGCGGTTGATCCGGTCCAGCAGGCGCATGATCTCGATCGAGGTGTCCGGGTCCAGGTTTCCGGTGGGCTCGTCCGCCAACAGGATCAGCGGACGGTTCACGAACGCCCGGGCGACGGCGACCCGCTGCTGCTCACCACCGGAGAGCTCATGCGGGTAGCGGTGCTCCTTGCCACCGAGCCCGACCAGCTCCAGCACCTCCGGCACGACCCGGCGGGCAACCGCCTTGGTCTTGCCGATCACCTCGAGGGCGAACGCCACGTTCTCGTAGGCGGTGCGGTTGGGCAGCAGCCGGAAGTCCTGGAAGACACAGCCGATCGAGCGCCGGAAGTGAGGTCGCTTCCAGGAACGCATCGACGTGACGTCCTTGCCGTTGACGACGACGCGCCCCTTGTTGGGGGCCACCTCGTGCAGCAGCATCTTGATGATCGTGGACTTGCCGGAGCCGGATGGACCGATGAAGAAGACGAACTCGCCCTTCTCGATCGAGACGGACACGTTGTCGAGCGAAGGCCGGGACGCCTTCGGGTACGTCTTCGTCACTTGCTCAAGCTGAATCACGGGTGGTGAGTCTACGCGGTGTAACAACTGAGCCAAGCCCCACGCCCCGCCGATCCGGCACGAGTCGTCGAATCAGGCTCCTACCTGGAGATCGATGACGCGCTCCGCCCGCGGGCCGTCACGCACCGTCGCCGGCGAGTTGCCGCCGCTTGCGCCAACGGATGCCCGCCTCGATGAAACCGTCCAGGTCGCCGTCGAAGACCCCGCTCGGATTGCCGGTCTCCTGCTCAGTTCGGAGATCCTTCACCATCTGATACGGGTGCAGGACGTAGGACCGCATCTGGTCGCCCCACGAGCCGGCCGCGTTCTCCTTGAGACCTTCGAGCTTGGCCTGCTCCTCCTGGCGCTTACGCTCCAGCAGCCGGGCCTGGAGCACCCGCAGCGCGGAGGCCTTGTTCTGCAGTTGGGACTTCTCGTTCTGGCAGGTCACCACGATGCCGGTCGGGATGTGGGTCAGTCGCACCGCCGAGTCGGTGGTGTTGACGCTCTGCCCACCCGGGCCGGAGGAGCGGTAGACGTCGACCCGTACCTCGTTCTCCGGGATGTCGATGTGGTCGGTCTGCTCGGTGACCGGCAGGACCTCGACACCCGCGAAGCTGGTCTGCCGACGACCCTGGTTGTCGAACGGGCTGATCCGGACCAGCCGGTGCGTGCCCGACTCGACACTGAGCGTGCCGTACGCGTACGGCACCTTGACCGCGAAGGTGGCCGACTTCAGGCCCGCCTCCTCGGCGTACGAGGTCTCGTAGACCTCGGTCGGGTAGCCGTGCCGCTCCGCCCAGCGCAGGTACATCCGCAGCAGCATCTCGGCGAAGTCCGCGGCGTCCACGCCACCCGCGCCGGCCCGGATGGCGACCAGCGCCTCCCGCGAGTCGTACTCGCCGGAGAGCAGGGTGCGGACCTCCATCTCCTGGATGGCCTTGGTCAGCCCGGTGATCTCCGACTCGACCTCGGTCAGCACGCCCGGGTCGGCCTCGGCCTCGGCCAGCTCCAGCAGCACCTGGGCGTCGTCGAGGCCGGACCGCAGGCTGCCCAGCTTGCTGATCTCGCCGTTGACGTACGACAGCTGCGAGGTCACCTGCTGGGCCTTGGCCTGGTCGTCCCAGAGGTCGGGGGCGGAGGCCTCCTGCTCAAGGCGGGCCTTGTCCTCGTGGAGCCGGTCAATGTTGAGGACGGCCTCGATGTTTCGCAGGGTCGCGTCGAGTTCCTTGAGCTGTTCGGCGTAATCGGCAGCGGTCACGACAGACAAGCGTACTGCGCGGACGAGGAGTGAGCTTGCGAGCCCCACAGGTCCGCGCCAAATCGGCCCTGCGCCAGTGCAGGCTGCGCAGCTCGTCTGCTGTCGGCGAATCTGCCGGAGATCACCCGACGGGGGCGGACTTCAACCACGACAGGGCAGCCTTGTGGTAGGCGACGGCGAACTCCAGCGCGCTGGCGTCGTACGTGTCGCCGTCCCGTTTGGCGTTTTTGACCTGCTCCCGGACCTGGGCGAGGGCCTCGGTGTGGTATTCGTTGGCCGAGGCGTACAGGCCCTTGAGCTGGCTGGCGGAGTGCAGGTTGCCGAAGGCCATCCGCAGCGCGATCGGGTTGCGGATGGTGTCCCGCCCCGGGTTCTCCGCGAGCCAGCGGGAAAACGTCCGTTTTCCGCTGGCGGTGAGTGCGTACGGCTGGCTCATTCGCGGACCCGGCCTGCCGAGCCGCACGAAACCCCGCTCAGCCAGCACCGGCAACTCGCGGTACACCTGACTGCGGGTCATCGACCAGTACGGCGCCAGACGGCGCTCAGCGGCGGCCATCAGCTGACCGCCTGTCATCGGGCCCTCGTGGAGGAGGCCGAGCAGGGCCGCCGCCGTAGGGTTGACTCCGGAATCCGCCATGCCCACTACGCTGCCACTTTGTGCACGCG
The DNA here is from genome assembly GCF_040607895.1 of Micromonospora sp. NPDC005220. Taxonomy (NCBI): domain Bacteria; kingdom Bacillati; phylum Actinomycetota; class Actinomycetes; order Micromonosporales; family Micromonosporaceae; genus Micromonospora; species Micromonospora sp. NPDC005220. The sequence continues at coordinate 161,197 of NZ_JBEXHP010000003.1, read as the reverse complement.
GCGTCCAGGATTTGCCGGTTTGCCACCCAACAGGACTTCCTAAGTGCACTGTCGGCGGCAGACTGTCCGTTGAGGACTATCGATGGATTGCGGCATTCCGGGCGTCCGCCGGCGGCGCCACGCGCGCCGCCGGCGGATCGTCGCCGGTCAGCCCATGTGGGGGTACGTGTGGTCGGTCGGCGGCACGAAGGTCTCCTTGATCGTCCGCGGGGAGATCCAGCGGACCAGGTTGAGCCAGGAGCCCGCCTTGTCGTTGGTGCCGCTGGCGCGGGCGCCGCCGAAGGGCTGCTGCCCGACCACCGCGCCGGTCGGCTTGTCGTTGATGTAGAAGTTGCCGGCCGCGTACCGCATGCGCTCGCCGACGGACTCGACCACCCGGCGGTCGTTGGCGAACACCGAGCCGGTCAGCGCGTACGGGGCGATCGACTCGGCCTGCGCCACGACCTCGTCGAAACGGGCGTCGTCGAACACGTGCACACCCAGGATCGGACCGAAGTACTCGGTGGTGAAGGTCTCGTGGGTGGCGTCGCCGCACTCGAAGAGCGTGGGTCGCACGAAGTAGCCGACCGAGTCGTCGGCGGTGCCACCGGCCAGCACCCGGCAGCTGTCGTCGCCAGCGATCAGCTCCAGCGCGGCGGTGTGCCGGGCGAACGCCTTGTCGTCGATCACGGCGCCGCCGAAGTTGCGGAAGTCGGTGACGTCGCCGTACGTCAGCGAGTCGGTGGTCGCGGCCAGGCGGTCGCGCAGGCCACCCTCCCAGATCGAGCGCGGCACGTACGCCCGGGAGGCGGCCGAGCACTTCTGGCCCTGGTACTCGTACGCGCCCCGGATCAGCGCGGTGTGCAGGGCGTCCACGTCGGCGCTGCTGTGCGCGACGACGAAGTCCTTGCCGCCGGTCTCGCCGACCAGCCGGGGGTAGCCCCGGTAACGGGCGATGTTGTCGCCCACGGTCCGCCACAACTGCTGGAAGACCTTTGTCGAACCGGTGAAGTGGATGCCGGCCAGATCCGGGTCGGCGAGCACGACGTCGGAGACCTCCTCGCCTCGGCCGGTGACCATGTTGATCACGCCAGGCGGCAGGCCGGCGGCCTCGAACAGCCGCATGGTGAAGTGCGCGGCGAACTGCTGAGTCGGGCCCGGCTTCCAGACCACGGTGTTGCCCAGCAGCGCCGGCGCCGACGGCAGGTTGCCGGCGATGGCGGTGAAGTTGAACGGGGTGACCGCGTAGACGAAGCCCTCCAGCGGGCGGTGGTCGAAGCGGTTCCAGACGCCGGGCGAGGACGCCGGCTGCTCCTCGAGCAGGCGACGCGCGAAGTGCACGTTGAACCGCAGGAAGTCGATGAACTCGCAGGCCGCGTCGATCTCCGCCTGGATCGCGGTCTTCGACTGGCCGAGCATGGTGGCGGCGTTGAGGGTGTCGCGCCACGGACCGGCGAGCAGCTCGGCGGCGCGCAGGAAGATCGCGGCGCGCTCCTCGAAGGGCAACGCACGCCACATCGGCGCGGCGTCCTTGGCCGCCTTGGTAGCGGCACGCGCGTCGTCGTGGGTGGCGTGCGCGGTCACGCCCAGCACGTGGGCGTGCTTGTGCGGCTGCACCACGTTGATCGGGTCACCGCCGGCCATCCGCTGCTCACCGCCGATGGTCATCGGCAGGTCGATGCGCTCGGCGGCGAGCTCGGTCAGCCGCCGCTGGAGCCGGTCCCGGTCGGGACTGCCCGGCTCGTAGTTGCGAACCGGCTCGTTGCGCGGCTCGGGAACGGAGAACACGGCATCCATCAAGGCTCCTGGCGATCTCGACAGCAGTGGCGAAACCGGACCCGCAGGCACCGACCGGACGGTCGGACACCGGACGCCGCACGGGGGGCCGAGCAGCGGCGGGACCTCCCGTGATTCTCCCACGACGGGCCGCACGCCCCGCCTCGGCCATCGCCCTGCGCCAAGGACCGCCCCACCCCTCCTCCCCTTACCTACCGGCCTCGATCCGTCCCGCTGTCCCGGGGCGACAGCCAGCCCAGCGGGCCCGCGTACCCTGAATGGTCGGTGACCTGCCGCCTCGAAGGGGAGACGATGACCAAGCAGCCCGGCCGCGTCCCGGCCGCTGAGTCGGACGAGCCGGCGGTCGACGCGACAAGCGCCGGCAGTCGGCCGCTGCCCGCGCCCGGCGCCGCAGTGCTCGCGTTGCTGGCGCTCGGGTGGCTGGCCGCCATGCTGTGGTCCACCCGGGAGGCCATCACCTCGGCGGCGGCCGGGGTCACCGCGATCAGCCTCTCCGCGTTCGCCCTGCCCGGCGTGATCTCCGCCGCGCTGGTGGCCGGGGCGGCCGTCGCGCTGGCCGGTGGCAACCTGCTGGCCCGCCGGTACGGCGACTGGGCCACGCTGCGCTTCGCCGGAGCGATCGGCGGCGGGATGCTGGTCGGGCTCGCCGCCGCGGTGGCGATCAACCTCACCTACTTCGACACGTCAACCACCAACGTGATCGCCGGTACCACCGCCGCCGCAGCGATCATCGGGGGCGCACTGGCCGGCGCCCGGACCGCCCCGGCGGTCGGTGCAGTGGTCACCGCCGCGCTGGGCACGCTGATCTTCGTGGTCGCGTTCAGCCGCGCCCGGGACCCGCTGTTCGACCTCTTCGGTGCCGGCGACAGCCAGGAATCGTTGATCAATGCGGCCAAGTGGGTGTCCCGTACCGAATCGCTCGTCGCCGGGCTGCTGGCCGGGCTGCTGGCCTTCGGCTACCTGACCTGGGCGCGGCGTCGAGCCGTCCGCCGCGACTCCGAGGCCCCGGCGCTGCGCTGGCCGGCGTACCTGCTCGCCGGCGCCGGGCCGGGTCTCCTTCTGCTGCTCGCCGAAGTGATCATCCGGATCGGTGGCCGGTCGCTGCTCGACCTCGCCAGCGCGCTCAGTGAGGCGGACGCGGTGGCGCAGACCTCACTGGGCACCTCGCGGGTGGACAACGGCATCTGGGTGCTCTTCGTGGGGGCGCTGACCGCGCTCATCGCGTTCGGCCGCACGCTCGGCCCGGCCCACAGCGACGACGACGAACCGGCCGACGGCCCGCACCCGGTCGCGGACCAGGTCCCGGACCAGGTCGAGCCGGCGGACGACAAGCCGGGCTACGCCAAGGCGTTCGACGCGGACCCGGCCGAGACATTCGACGCGGCTGAGACGCTCGACGCGGACCCGGCGAAGGCGGATCCGGCTCGCTGACGCCCGACACGTGCCCGGCGTCCGGCGTCAGGCGTCTGGCGTCCGGCGTCCGGCGTCCGGCGTCCGCCTCAGTCGGCCGCGCGGAGCAGTTGGTCCAGCTCCGTCACGTCGTACCACTCCAGCTCGTGGTCCTCGGCGCCGTCAACGGTGAACTGGGCGTCGGGGTCACCAGCCGCCGCCTCGGCCACCACGTCGGCCGCCGCGCCGACCTCCTCGACCGCGTCCGCGCCGTCCACGTGGATGGCCGCCACCGCGCCCGCCGGCACGATACCGGTCAACGCCACAGTGCTGGAGCCCAGCTCACCGTCGCCGCGCCCGATCGCTCCCGACGGCAGGTCGACGGAAACGACAACGCGACGACGAGGCGCGGTCGGGTCGGCCCGCAGCAGGTGCAGGGCGTCCTGGGCGGCCCGGGTGAACGCGACGTACTCCAACTCCTCCTCGTCGCCCTCGGCGTACCACTCACGAAGCGCCGGGGTCACTGCGTGCGCCTGATCGGCGGCCAGCCCCTCCTCACGCAGCCGGGCCAGCATCGGTACGGTCGCCGGCACGTACACCCGGACAATCTCGTCGGTCACCGGTCGTCTCCCCGCGTCGTCCTCCACCGGCGGCCGCCGGCACGGGCGCAGATCATGCCGCACGCCGTGACCGTCATACACCCCGACTCCGGCCGGAGGAAGTTCCCCGCCGGTGTGTCCCGCACGGTTGCGCCTACCACCCACCCGGGCCGGTGCTGGGCGGCCGGGGCTGTCGGTGGCAAACTGAGCCAAACGACATCAACCCCGGGGAGTTTCCTGTGGAGCCGAGGTTCCTGCTGCTCTCCGACGTGGCCGCCGAGCTCAACGTGTCGGACTCGCAGGTCTACCACATGGTGCGCAGCGGCGAACTGCCGGCGATCAAGATTGGCGGGCGCGGCCAGTGGCGCGTCGAGCGCGCTCGGCTGGAGGAGTACATAGCGCGCAAATACGATGAAACTGCCGACTGGGTGCAGAGCAACCCGCTGGTCGACCGCGACCCCGAGTAGCGAGAAGCCCACCCGTCCCTGCCGCCCTGCCGGGCCGGGGCCTGCCGGGCCGGGGCCTGCCGGGCCGGGGCCTGCCGGGCCGGGGCCTGCCGGGCCGGGGCCTGCCGGGAGCGTGATCCACTCGGCTTTCCGGAAGTCGGGGTGTTGGGCCCGCTGGGATAACGCGGAATCAAGGAATCCGAGTGGATCACGCGCTTTCTTGGCGAACGCCGTCCTGAAGCCATTGACCGGGACCATTCCGTCACACAGAATCGAGCTTGTCGGAGGCAAACGAAGGCAAACGCAAGATCTAGGAGGCGTGATGAGCGGAGCGCGACCCGGTCCTTCCCGGCCACCTGTGCGGCTGCGCCCCGTCCCGCCCTTCGACCCGCCGTACGTCGACGAGGCCGACGGGTCGTACTGGCCGGCACCGACCGACGGTCAACTGGCCCTCGACCTGTTCGCCGCCACCCGGCTCAACCCGGTCCGGCCGGAGCGGCGAGCAGCGCTGCGCCCGGTGCCCAGCCGGTCCACCACCAGCCACCCGGTCGCGTCGTTGCCACCGTCGACCGCGCCGGAGACCACCCGCGCCGCGCACCGCTTCGTCGGCACCTGCCTGGAGGTGGTCAACGGCTACCGGTCGCCAACCCAGGTGCGAGCGCTGCTCGACCCGGCCCGCGCGAGCGACCTACTGACCGAACTCGCCCGCGCATCCGGCCGGGCCGGAACACCCCGCCGCCGCACCGGCCGACCACTGGTCCGACTGCTACGCCTGCGAGTCTGCGAGCCCCGGGAGGCCGCGGTGGAGGCGGCAGCAGTCCTCACCGGCGCGGGCGGCCGAAGCTGGGCGATGGCACTGCGCCTCGAGCACCGCCGGGGCCGCTGGCTCTGCACCGCCCTCCACGTGCTCTGACCACACCTGCCCGGCCGCAGGCAGGGCTCAGAGACGCCGATGGGCCCCGGCCTGGTCGGCCGGGACCCGTCGGTCAGAAGCTGTCGGTGCGGACGCTGTCGGTGCGGACGCTGTCGGTGCGGACGCTGTCGGTGCGGACGCTGTCGGTCAGTTGCCGCCGTTGGGGGCGCCGTGGCAGCGCTTGTACTTGCGGCCCGAGCCACACGGGCACGGCGCGTTGCGGGACGGGCCGTTGCTCGCCTCCGCCTGGTTCGGTGCCGGCCGACGAGCGGCGGTCGACGGAACGGCCGGGCCGCGCAGCCCGGATGCCGGCCGCTGCGGTGCGGACGGCGCATTCCGCCCCGGTGCCGCCGGGGCACCCGGAGCCGGTCGGCCCACACCAAGCGCCGGAGCCTGCTGCTCGGCCTGCTCCACGGCGACCGCGCCAGGGCTGGCCTCACCGTCGATGGTCGGCGCGGAGTATTGCAGGCCCTGCCGCCGCGGTGCCTGGTTGAGGCCCTTGGCCCGGATCTCCACCGGCTTGTCGAGCAGCGTGACCTCGTCGGCCCCCGACTCCGGCTCCGGTTCGGTCACCTGGACGTCGATGTTGTAGAGGAAACCGACGGTCTCCTCCTTGATGCCGTCCATCATGGTGGCGAACATGTCGAAGCCCTCGCGCTGGTACTCCACCACCGGGTCGCGCTGGGCGTACGCCCGCAGGTTGATGCCCTCCTGGAGGTAGTCCATCTCGTAGAGGTGCTCGCGCCACTTGCGGTCGATCACCTGGAGCAGCACCATCCGCTCGAGCTGGCGCACCCCCTCGGTGCCGAGCTGCTCCTCACGCCTGTCGTACCCGGCGTTGGCGTCCTCCTTGAGACGGGCGACCAGGAAGTCGGCGTCCATGCCGGCCCGGGAGCCGCCGGCCTCCTCCTCCAACTCCTCGATCGTCACACCGACCGGGTAGAGCTGCTTGAGGCTGGACCAGAGCTGCTCAAGGTCCCAGTCTTCGCCGTAGCCGTCCGAGGTGGCGCCCCGCACGTACGCCTCGACGGTGTCGTCGATCATGTTGCGGACCTGGTCGGAGAGGTCTTCACCGTTGAGCACCCGGAGCCGCTCGGCGTAGACGACCTGGCGCTGCTTGTTGAGCACCTCGTCGTACTTGAGCACGTTCTTGCGGATCTCGGCGTTCTGGCCCTCGATCTGGGCCTGGGCGCTCTTGATCTGCCGGGTGACCATCTTCGACTCGATGGGCACGTCCTCCGGGATGTTGAAGCGCTCCATCACCGCCTCGACGGCCCCGGCCCGGAAGCGCCGCATCAGCTCGTCCTGCAGGGACAGGTAGAAACGGGACTCGCCCGGGTCACCCTGCCGGCCGGCGCGACCGCGCAGCTGGTTGTCGATCCGCCGGGACTCGTGCCGCTCGGTGCCCAGCACGTAGAGGCCGCCGGCCGCCGAGACCTCTTCCGCCTCGGCGCCGCAGGCCTGCTTCCAGGTGGGAAGGACCTCCTCCATCGCCTTGGCGTACTCTTCCTCGTTCTCCAGCGGGTCGAGGCCGCGCTGGCGCAGCTCGTTCGCGGCGAGGAACTCGGCGTTGCCGCCGAGCAGGATGTCGGTGCCGCGGCCGGCCATGTTGGTGGCCACGGTGACCGCGCCCTTACGCCCGGCCTGGGCGACGATCTCGGCCTCCCGGGCGTGGAACTTGGCGTTCAGCACGTTGTGCGGGATGCCGCGTCGACGCAGCAGCTGGGAGAGGATCTCGGAGTTTTCCACCGAGACGGTGCCGACCAGCACCGGCTGGCCCATCTGGTGCCGCTCGGCGATGTCCTCGATGACGGCGTTGAACTTGGCCTTCTCCGTCTTGTAGATGACGTCCGGCCGGTCCTCGCGAACCATCGGGCGGTGGGTCGGGATGGTCACGACGCCGACCTTGTAGACCTTGTTGAACTCGCTCGCCTCGGTCTGCGCCGTACCGGTCATCCCGGACAGCTTCTCGTAGAGGCGGAAGTAGTTCTGGAGGGTGATGGTGGCCAGGGTCTGGTTCTCCTGCTTGATCTCCACCCTCTCCTTGGCCTCGATCGCCTGGTGCATGCCCTCGTTGTAGCGACGGCCGTGCAGGATGCGACCGGTGAACTCGTCGACGATCAGGACCTCACCGTCGCTGACGATGTAGTCCTTGTCGCGCTTGTAGAGCTCCTTGGCCTTGATGGCGTTGTTGAGGTAGCCGACCAGCGGGGTGTTCACCGACTCGTACAGGTTGTCGATGCCGAGCCGGTCCTCGACCTTGGCGACACCCCGCTCGGTCACCGCGATGGTGCGCTTGGAGTGGTCGACCTCGTAGTCGCCCTCGCCGTCGGTGCCGGGCTGGAGGCGGGCCACCACGCCGGCGAACTCGCCGTACCAGCGGGCGGAGTGCTCGGCCGGGCCGGAGATGATCAGCGGGGTGCGGGCCTCGTCGATCAGGATGGAGTCGACCTCGTCGACCACCGCGAAGTTGTGCCCGCGCTGCACCAGCTCGTCCTTCGACCAGGCCATGTTGTCGCGCAGGTAGTCGAAGCCGAACTCGTTGTTGGTGCCGTAGGTGATGTCGCACTCGTAGGCGGCCTTGTGCTCGGCGGCCGGCCGGTTGGGCAGCACCACGCCGACGGTCAGCCCGAGGAACTCGTGCACCCGGCCCATCCACGCCGCGTCACGCTGGGCAAGGTAGTCGTTGACCGTGATCACGTGGACGCCCTTGCCGGAGAGCGCGTTGAGGTAGACGGCCATGACCGAGGTCAGCGTCTTACCCTCACCGGTCTTCATCTCGGCGATGTTGCCGAAGTGCAGCGCCGCGCCGCCCATCACCTGGACGTCGTACGGGCGCTGGCCCAGCACCCTGGCGGCCGCCTCGCGGGCCACCGCGAACGCCTCCGGCAGCAGGTCATCGAGGGTCTCACCCTCGGCGAGCCGCTCCCGGAACTGTTCGGTCATGCCGGCCAGTTCCTCGTCGGTGAGGTTGACGTAGTCGTCCTCGATCGAGGTGACAGCATTGGCGATGGCCTTGAGCCGGCGCACCATGCGGCCTTCGCCCGCATTAAGGACCTTTTCCAGAATCGACACGGATCAACGCTCCCCTAGACAGTCTCGAACCATCGTAGGCGCTCCATCGGCGCGATGGTCACTGGTGGCGGTGCTCGACCCCGCAGAACCCGACATAACTCGCGTCCTGTGCACACCCAAACGTTATCCGGTTACGCCGTCGGCGAACGCTGCGGCAGGATGCACGAGTGGAGCCCGTGGAGATCATCGAGGACGGCGTGCTGCTGCGGCCCTGGCGAGAGGCGGATGCCGAGGCCGTGCACCGAGCCTGCCAGGACCCGGACATTCAGCGCTGGACCACCGTACCGCGCCCGTACCGGCCGGAACACGCTCACGGATTTGTCACCGAGATGAGCCGGAAGGCCTGGGCCGAGGGCACCGGGGCGCCGTTCGCGGTGTGCGACCCGAGCACCGGGGAGCTGCTGGGTTCCAGCGGGCTGATCTCGATCGACCAGACCGGCACCGGTGAGGTCGGCTACTGGACGGCTCCCTGGGCCCGTGGTCGGGGCGTGATGGTCCGGGCCACCCGGGCGGTGGCCCGCTGGGCCTTCGCCACCCTCGGGCTTCGCCGGCTCATCTGGCAGGCCGAGGTGGGCAACCACGCCTCCCGGCTGGTGGCCCTCCGGACCGGTTTCCGAGTCGACGGCCGGTTGCGGCTGGCCGACCCGGCGCTGCACGGCAGCGCGGACGGTTGGATCGGTTCGCTGCTGCCCGGCGAGGTGCCGGCCGCCGGTTCGACCGGTCCGGCCGGACCGGGCACCCTCGCCGCCCGGCGGGCCGCCGTCTTCGGCCGCCCGCAGCCCGTTCTGTTCGCCACCACCGGGGCCGGCGAGCTGCGGCTGCGGCCCATGGAGGAGCAGGACCTGGACGCCGTGGTGCAGACCTGCCGGGACCCGGAGACGATCCGCTGGACCACCGTCCCGGACCCGTACGGGCGCGAAGACGCGCAGGGCTACCAGGCCCACAGCCGGGACGCCTGGGCTCGGGGGGACGCCGCCTGCTTCGTGATCGCTGACGCCGACGACCGGTACGCGGGCTCCCTCGACCTGCGGCTCTCCCCCGCCGACCCGCTGGTGGCCGACGTCGGCTTCATGACCGCCCCGGCGGCCCGTGGCCGGGGCCATCTGCCCGCCGCGCTGGTCGCGCTGAGCGCCTGGGGTTTCAGCACGTTGGGCCTGGCTCGGATCGAGTGGAAGGCGAATGTGGGCAACACCGCCTCCCGCCGCGCGGCGGAGAAGGCGGGCTTCCTGGTCGAGGGGACCGCCCGGGGCGGTGTGCAGCACCGGGGCGAGCGGGTGGACGTGTGGGTCGGCGCGCTGCTCGCCAAGGATCTGGCATGACTCCGCAGCCGGTCATCGAGGCGCACGGGGTGCGGCTGCGCCCGTTTCGCGCCGAGGACAGCGCCGACGTGGTCGACGGCTGCGCGGACCCGCTGACGCAACGGTTCGTGTCGAACCTGCCAACTCCGTACACCGAGACCGATGCCCGCTGGTGGATCGACGTCGGCGCCCCGGCGGCCTGGACCGGCGGCGGCGCGGCGTACGCCGTCGCGGACCCCACCACCGACCGGCTGCTCGGCGCGGTGGGGCTGACCAACCCGGTGCCCGCCCGGGGGCAGGTGGAGATCGGCTACTGGCTGCGGCCGGCAGCGCGCGGGCGCGGGGTGGCCACCGCGGCGACCCGGGCGCTGAGCGAGCACACGTTCGCCACCGGGACGGCCCGACTGGAGTTGCTCACCGAACCGGAGAACGGGCCGAGCCAGCGGGTCGCGCTGGCCGCCGGCTTCCGCTACGAGGGTCTGCGCCGGTCGGCCGGTGCGTCGAGGGACGCCGGCCGGCGCGATCTGCTGGCCTGGGTACGCGTCGCCGATGATCCGCCCGGCCCGGCCGCCCGGCTGCTGCCCGACCTGCCCGGCGGGGTGCTCACCGACCAGGTGGTGGCGCTGCGCCCGCTCGCCCCGGACGACGCGGCGCTGATGTACCGGCTGCACAGCCGACCCGAGGTGGTGGCGAACCAGGCGCCGCCGGTGCCGCCGACGCGCGAGGCGATGGAGCGGCGTTGTCGTCTGGCGCAGAGCGGATGGCTGACCGGCGAGATCGCCCGGCTGCTGATCACTGACGTGGCCAGCGGAGAGCCGGTGGGCAGTTGCGGGTTGTCGTACACCGATGTGGCCGCCGGCGAGGCGTCGGTCGGCTACGCGTTGCTGCCCGACTGGCGCGGCCGGGGGTACGCGACGCGGGCGGTCCGGTTGCTCGCGGGCTGGGCGTTCGGCCCGGCCGGTATCGCCCGGCTCTCGGCCGGCACGGTGCCGGACAACACCGCGTCGCACCGGGTGCTGGAGCGGGTCGGGTTCCACCGCGAGGGCCTGCAACGCGGCCGGCTGCCCGGGCTGGCCGGTGCCCGTCTGGACGACCTGACCTTCGCGCTGCTCCCCGCCGACCTCCGCTGACCGGTGTCGTGGGGTTGCGGTGGGAAGCGCCCCACCACAACCCCACGACCTGCCGGTCAGATGGCGAGGGAGATGATGCCGTAGTCGTACGCGTGTCGCCGATAGACGACGCTGGGGCGGCCGGACTCCTTGTCCTGGAAAAGGTAGAAGTCGTGGCCGACCAGTTCCATCTCGAAAAGCGCGTCGTCGATGGTCATCGGCTCCGCCGGGTGCACCTTCTCCCGGGCGATGTGCCACGGCTGGTCGTCGTGCTCCTCTTCGACCCGCTCCGCGACCGCGGTGCCGGCGCGAGCGCCGTCGCCCGGCGCGCTCAGCGCGGTGGACACCAGGTCCGCGACCGGCAGGCCCGCGGTGGCCTCGGCGACGGAGATCGGCGCGTGCCGACCCCGGTGTACGCGGCGGCGGTCGGCCGCGCGGCGCAGCCGGGTGTCGAGCTTCGCGATGGCGGCGTCGAGCGCGCTGTAGAAGTCGTTCGTGCATGCCTCGGCCCGAATCACCGGGCCCCGGGAAACGCAGGTGATCTCCACCCGCTGGCAGTGGTCGGCCTGGCGCGGATTGCGCTCGTGAAACAGCTCGACATCGACACGAATAAGTTTGTGATCGTAGCGTTCGATCTTCGCGAGTTTCTCGGCTACGTGTACCCGGTAATGGTCCGGCACTTCGACGTTTCGGCCCTTGACCACGATGTCCACGTGACCTCCCTTGTTCGGACGGTCTTCGATCCGGTAGCCCGGCCGCGCGCCGTAGGGAGACCCGCTGGCGTCGACCGGTTGTTACGGCTACGCCTCCTCTCACCACCAGGGGCGGTTGGAACGATCTCCTACCCCTGACAGCGAAACGCTAACTCCTGTTTGCCCGGCAGTCACCCCATGTTGCCGAGACGGCCCAGGATTTTTCGCACCTCATACACCAACGGGTGAAACGGAAACACTATCGGTTACGACTGGTGTCTTTTCTCGGTCGCCGCGAGCACCGCCGCGACGCTCGGTGCCCATCCCATCGCGGTCAGCACCCTGCTCGCGGCGGCGAGGGTCACCCCGGTGGTGACGATGTCGTCGAGCAGCACCACGACCGGCGCCGTGCCCGCGGCACGATCCGGGACCGGCCCGGTCGAGCGGGGCTGGAAGGCCGCCTCGGCCGCCGCCGCCCGCCCGACGCTGTCCAGGGTGACCGAGTCGGGCCGGGGTAGCGCCCGCAACGGACGGCGCACCCGCACCACCCAACCGCCCTGGTTGAGCCGGGCCGCGCAGTGCCGGGCCAGCCGGTCGAGGTGGTCCCCGTAACGGGACCGGGCCGCCGCGGCGGTGTCCGGGACCGGAACCACCACCAGCGGGCGAGCCCCACCGACGGCCGCCGCGACGACCTCAGCGAGCAGAGCGCCGAGCGGGCGGGCCAGCCCGTGTCGGCCGTGTTCCTTGTACGCCAGCAGAACCTCACGCAGCGGACCCGCGTACGGGCCGAGTGCGACGCAGGGCGGCAGGCCCGGCGGTGCGGGGGTGGGGCGGACCGCCCGTGGCCGCAGTTCGCCCAGCGCCGCGACACACGTGGGGCAGACGCCGTGCCGTAGGCCGGGTCGGCGCTCCCGACAACCGGCGCAGTCGGCGGGCAGCACCAGGTCGGCGAGGTCCGCCCAGAGCCCGCTCATCGGCTCAGTAGAGGAAGAACGGCGCCGACGGGCTGCTCGGCCGCACGCCGGTCGGCACCGGGGCGATGTCGCGTACCCGGCCGGGCTCGATCCGTTCGAACGGGCTGCTGCGGTACGCCACCCCGTTCGCCTCGTACATGTAGGCCCCGCTGGGCGCCCGCACGCTGCGGTTGGTCGGGTACGCGGTCAGATGGTTGACCTTGGCGCCGAGGTCGGTCTTCAGCGGCGTCTCCAAAGCGCCGTCGACACTGATCTCGTAGATCGCCGGCTGGCCGACCGACCCCGCCACCACCAGCTGGTCCTCCCCGCCCCAGTCGGCCGCCGTGGGGGTGGTCAGCGAGGTGACCAACTCTCGGGGCGGGCCGATGGAGACTCCGCCGCCGTCGAGGTTGACCGCGGCGACGTAGAGACGGCCGCCGGCGATCAGCGCGACCCGCTGGCCGTCCAACGCGGCAGCCACCGCGGCGACCTCGGCGGAGGGCAGGTTGAGCGGCACCGGATACATCCGGGCGGCCTCGTCGAACCGGTAGAGCCGCCCGTCGGCCACCACCAGGCCGCGGCCGGGGCGGGAGTCGACACTACGCAGCCAGACCGGCCGGCTGATCGAGGAATATTCGGCGCCGCTGCGGCTGAGTACGGAGACCGGGTCGACGCCCGTGCCCACGGCGAGTCGGTACCGGTTCTTGGTGCTGCCGGTGACCACCATCGCGGCGAGAATCCGCCGGTCCTTGGCCAGCCCGAGGCCGGCGGCGACGACGTTGCGGTTGACCTCGGGTGTCAACGGCACGGTGCCGCTGGGCTCGCCCTCGAAGTCGAGTGGGTGGATCGCGCCGTCGTACACGCCGAACCGCTGTGGGCTGGCGGTGTGCGGGTAGAGCGCCAGGGTCTCTCGTCGCTCAGCCAGGTCCACCACGGGTTGCGCGTTGTTGCGGATCTTCAACTCCAGCTGGCCGGACAGGTCGCCCAACGACCAGGCGATCTGCGTGATCAACTGGTCGATCCCGTTCTGGTCGTCATCGGACATGTCCAGGTTGACCTCCCACCGACCGTTTCCGCCGGTGGCGTTGTTGATCAGCTCGGTGCGGTCCGGCAGCCCGACGACACCCGGGCGCAGCCAGTCGGAGGGGCCGCCGACCAGCCACTTCACCACCTCGTTGACCCGCCGCTCGCCCGGCACCGCCTGCGGCCGATAGCGCTGGTCGGGCACCAGGCGGCTGCGGTCCGAACTCCAGAAGTAGATCGTCTCGCTCTGGTAATACTGCTGGAGGGCGGTGTCGCTGAGCAGCAGCACGTTGGGCGGGTTGATGACGTACAAGCCGGCCCGGTCGTCGTTGACGTCGCCGGTGAAGGACGCGCTGCGCAGACCGAACTCGTACTCCGTCTCGGTCGCCACCGGTGGCGCCAGGGTGCCGTTGGCACGCAGCACGCCGATCTGCTGCACAGCGATCTTCACGGTCGTGGTCCGGTCGCTGTTGGGGGTGTAGACCGCCTCGCGCAGCCGGACCACGTTCAGCGCGACCTCGCTGCCCTTCTTGTCCTGTAGGCGGGTCTTGTCCTCCGGGGCGATGAACGTCTTGACCCGCTCGTACGCCCGATCCGGCTCGCCGGCCGCGGCGGACAGGAAGTTGCGGACGAACGCCCCGTTGTCGCTGCCGCTGGCCGGCCGCGTCGGTGGCTCACTGCCCCGACTGATCACACCGGCCTCGGTCGCGGCACCGCCCTTGCCGTCCACCCGCACGTCGGACGCCGCCGGGATGCCACAGCCGGCACCCAGCAGCACCACCACGCCGAGGGCACCGAGCAGAGTCGGCCGTCTCACGAGCGCACCTCCGTCCGCTGCCCGTCCCCGGCCGGAGCCGGGCCGATCGCCAACGCCCCGCCGGTGCCCGGACCGATGGCCAGTGGGCCGCCGTCGCGGGGGCCGCCGAACGGCAGGGCGGCGTCGGCCGGCACCAGCCGCAGCGGCGAGGTGGTCAGCCGATCGCCCGCACGGGCCGGCAGGGTGAGCCGGAACTGCGCGCCCTGCCCGGGAGCGCCCCACGCCTCCAGCCAGCCGCCGTGCAGCCGAGCGTCCTCCAGGCTGATCGACAGGCCCAGCCCGGTGCCCCCGGTCTGCCGAGCCCGGGACGGGTCCGCCCGCCAGAACCGGTTGAACACCAACTTCTCCTCGCCCACCTTCAGCCCCACACCGTGGTCTCGAACGGTGATCGCCACGGCGGTCTCGTCGATGCCGAGGGTGATCAGCACCGGCCGGGCCTCACCGTGCTCGACAGCGTTGCCGACCAGGTTGCGCAACACCCGCTCGACCCGGCGCGGGTCGACCTCGGCGATCACCGGTGTGCCGGGCAGGTCGAGTTCGATCGGTACGCCCACCCGCTCGGCCAGGCCAGCCAGCCGGTCGACCACCCGGTGCACCACCGGCACCAGGTCGGTCGGCTCCGAATCCAGCATGGCGAAGCCCGCGTCGAACCGACTGATCTCCAGCAGGTCAGTGAGCAGTTCCTCGAATCGATCCAGCTCGGCCTGGAGCAGCTCCGCGCTGCGGGCGACCGCCGGGTCGAACTCGTCCCGCTCGGCGAAGATCAGGTCAGCGGCCATCCGGACCGTGGTCAGCGGCGTACGTAGCTCATGCGAGACGTCCGAGGTGAAGCGGCGCTGCAACCGGGACATCTCTTCCAGCCGCAGGATCTGCCGTTGCAGGTTGGTGGCCATCTGGTTGAACGACGCGGCGAGCAGCGCGAGGTCGTCCTCGCCGTTGACCACCATCCGCTGGTCGAGCAGGCCAGCGGAGAGCCGCTGGGCGGTCCGTGCGGCGACCCGGACCGGGTTGACCACCAGCCGGGTGACCAACGCCGCGAGCAACCCGAGCAGGATCACCAGCGCGACTCCGGTGGCCACCACTGTGGCCCGGGCGTCGGCGGCGGTCACGTCCTGCCGGCCCAGCGGCACCAGATAGTAAAGCTCGATCTGGCCGAAGCTGGTGGGCACCGGCGACCCGTAGACCAGGTACTTGGTGGTCTCGCCGGTGAGTCGCCCGGTGCGGATCTGGCTGGCCACCTTGCCGTCGGCGATCGCGGCGCGCAGCTCGGGGCTGATCAGCGACTGGACGTTCGCGGACGGGGAGGTGCGGGTCTGGATGTCGTTGGGATAGTCGGCGGCGGTGATCGCCACCACCACGCCGCTGGTCTGCTGGGGGTCGCCGCCGGCCAGGTAGTTGACAGTGCCGTCGATGGTCTCCTGGAGTTGCGCCTCCTGCGGCTGCCGGTACAAGGAGACCTGCTTGGCCGCGTAACTGGCACCGCTGGTCACCCGCTGCCGGACGTCGCTGCGCGCGCTGTCGAGCAGGATGGTGGTGATCTTGTCAGCGATCAGGAACGCGAACCCGCCGACCAGCAGGCTGGACGCGACAAGCGTGATGGTCACGACCCGGACCTGGAGCGAGCGGCGCCAGGTCTGGTGCGCCCGGCCCACCATCCGGGCGACCCGACTGCTCACCGCACGCCAGGACTCCCCGCCGGCGCTGGGCCGGCGGGCAGCCGTACTCGGGGAGGGTGGGGGCGGCGAGGTCGACACAGTGCGACCAGGCTATCCGGTCCCTGCCTTGTAGCCCACGCCCCGCACGGTGAGGATGATTTCCGGTCGCTCCGGGTCCGGTTCGATCTTGGCCCGCAACCGCTGGACGTGCACGTTGACCAGGCGGGTGTCGGCCGCGTGCCGGTAGCCCCAGACCTGCTCGAGCAGCACCTCGCGGGTGAAGACCTGACGTGGCTTGCGGGCGAGCGCGACCAGCAGGTCGAACTCCAGCGGAGTCAGCTTCACCTCCTCGTCGTTGCGGCTCACGGTGTGCGCCGGCACGTCGATGGTGATCTGGTTGTCCGGCGGCCCGATGGTGAGCATCTCGGGGGCGACGTCCTCGCCTCGGCGCAGTCGGGCCCGCATCCGGGCCACCAGCTCCTTGGGCTTGAACGGCTTGACCACGTAGTCGTCGGCGCCGGACTCCAAGCCGAGCACGACGTCCACGGTGTCGCTCTTCGCGGTCAGCATGACGATGGGCACGCCGGACTCCGCACGGATGGACCGGGCGACGTCTATACCGCTCATACCGGGAAGCATCAGGTCAAGAAGCACGATATCGGGACGACTATCGCGAAAAGCGGCCAACGCCCGCTCGCCGTCCGCCACGAACGAGGGCAGGAAACCCTCACTGCGCAGCACGATGCCGAGCATCTCGGCGAGCGCGGGGTCATCGTCGACCACCAGTACGCGGGCTCTCATGGGATTAATATTGCATCCTCATTCGGTTCGGTGGGACCGGCGTCCGCCGGCAACGCTTCACGCCGCCGTCAAACCGGGTGACCGCGGTCCGCGGCGGCGGCGCCACGTGCTGCGGTGCCTGTCGCACGGATGAACCGTCGGCCAGGCTGCCACCATGATCCCCCGTCGGCGCCGCCCAGCGCCACCGCAAGCTGGGCCGATCCGGCTGTCGCCATCCGGACGACGCTCAGCCGAACAGCCCACGCCCCCAGTGATCGCCGCCGTCGCGTACCCCCGGCGGGCAGGCGAACACCCCGCTGGAGACGTGTCGCAGGTACTCGTTCATCACGTCGTGCCGCGCCAGCTGGGTCTGGATCGGCACGAACTGGCGGCGTGGGTCGCGCTGGTAGGCGATGAAGAAGAGGCCCGCGTCGAGCCGGCCGAGGCCGTCCGAGCCGTCGACGAAGTTGTAACCCCGGCGCAGCAGTTGGGCGCCGCCGTTCCGGCTCGCGTGGGCCAGCGCGACATGGGCGTGCTCGGCGATCACCGGCTTCCCGTCCGCGCCGCGCGCGGCGAAGTCGGGCTCGTCGAACTCGTCGCTCCGACCGAGTGGCGCGCCGCTGCCCTTGGCCCGGCCGACGATCTCCTCCTGCTCGGCGAGGGAGGTCCGGTCCCAGGTCTCCACCAGCATCCGGATCTTGCGGGTGACCAGGTACGAGCCTCCGACCATCCAGTCCGGCCCGTCGCCCGGCTGCACCCACAACTGGTCGCGCAGCAGGTCGGTGTCCTCGGCCTTGAGGTTGGCCGTGCCGTCCTTGAACCCGAAGAGGTTGCGCGCGGTGGCCTGGTCCCGGGACGTCGACGAGGTGCGGCCAAAGCCGAGCTGCGACCAGCGGACGCTCACCACGCCCATGCCGAGCCGGGCCAGGTTGCGGATCGCGTGCACCGCCACCTGCGGGTCGTTGGCACAGGCCTGGACGCAGAGGTCGCCGCCGGAGAGCTGCGGCTGCAACGCGTCGCCGGGGAACTTCGGCAGCTCGGCAAGGGCGGCGGGCCGACGGTCGGCGAGGCCGAAGCGGTCCCGCCCGTCGGCGTCGCGGAACAACGTCGGCCCGAAGCCGATGGTGAGGGTGAGCTGCGAGGGAGGCAGGCCGAGCGCTTCGCCGGTGTCGTCCGGTGGGGCCTCCGGCATTCCGCCGACCGCACCCAGCACCCCGGCATCGCGCCCCGCGGTCATCCGGGCGGCGGCAGCCGACCACTCCTCGAGCAGTTCGGCCAGCCGGACCCGGTCCTTGGTGATCACGTCGAAGGCCACGAAGTGCAGCCGGTCCTGCGCCGGGGTGACGATGCCGGCCTGGTGCTCACCGTGGAACGGCACCGCCCCGGCCGGGTGGTCGCTCGCCGCGGCCGGGCCGTGGGAGCCGTTCAGCAGTGCCCCCGCGCCGGCCGCCACCCCGGCGACCCCGGCCACCCCGGCGCCGGCCAGGGTGATCGCCCGGCGCCGGGTCAACCTGCTTCCGCTCATCGACTCGACTCTTTCTGCCTCGTGGTCACTTCGCCACGGCCGCGGCGACCTTGCTGATCGGCTCGGCGAGCGCGTTGATCCCGTCGGAGAGCTCCTTGAGCTCGGCCTTGCTCAGCGCGGTGTGCAGCTTCCACCCGTCGCCGGCGCGGTGCTTGCCGAGCAGTCCCTCGACGTTGGCGAACTCGGTGTCCAGCTGGGTGACCAGCTCCGGCGAGCGCTTTTGCAGCGCGGGGCGGAGGGCGGACACGGCGGCCTTGGAACCTTCCAGGTTGGCGGCGAAGTCCCACAGGTCGGTGTGCGAGTAGCGTTCCTCCTCGCCGGTGATCTTGCCGCTGGCGACCTCGTCGAGCAGTTCCTTGGCGCCGTTGGCGAGTTGGAGCGGGGAGAGCTTCTCGGCGTTCGCCTTGGTCACGATCTCCTTGACGTCGACCAGCAGCCGGTCGGCGATCGGGCCGTCCTTGCTGATGTCACCGGACTGCCAGAGGTCCTTCTCGATCCGGTGGAAGCCGGTGAACTCCATCCCCTCCTCGATGACCTCCTCGCGGCCGTCGATTTTGGGGTCGAGGTCGCCGAAGATCTCGGCAACCGGCTCGATCCGCTCCCAGTAGGTGCGGGCGACCGGGTAGAGCGCCTTGGACTTCGCGACATCGCCGGCCTTGACCGCTCCGACGAACTCCTCGGTCTTGTCCAACAGCGCGGCGGTCTGGCTCCTGATGTAACGCTGGTAGTTGTCGGTGGCATCACCCAGCGCGGCGTCGGCGGTGAGCGGCTGCGCCGACCCGCTGACCTTGAGCGCGCCCCGGATGCCCTTGCCACTCATCCCCGGCTTGCAGGCGGTCTCGTACGTGCCGGCCGGCAACTCCACGTGCAGCTCGCGGCTCAGACCGGGGGCGATGTTCTCCACCTCGCCCATCACCCGGTCGCCGTCGGCGTACACGTAGAACTCGGTCACCTTCGCGCCCGAGTTGGTGATCTTGAAGGTGGCGGTGCCGGCATCCAGGTCGGTCGAGCCGACCTCACAGGCGGTGTCGCTGGCCTTGACCACGATCGGGCCGCCGGCCCCGGCCTGGTCGCCCTTGTCGGAATCGGAGCAGGCGGCCAGACCGGCCGTCGCCAGCACGCCGGCGGCGGCCAGCGCGAAGAACTGGTTGGTACGCATCTGGGCGGTCTCTCCTCGTGGGTCAGGCACGCTGCGGCGTGGACGCCGCCTCGGCCTCGGCCTCGGCGCCGGTGTCGGCCCCGCGCTCGGTGTCTGTGGTGGTCGTCGCGGTGGGTGCCGGCTTACGCCGGGCCGGTCGCAGGAAGAGCAGGAGCACCGGCACGGCGTACCCGACCCAGGCGATCGTCTCCAGCACGGTGGGCGCGGGAGTCACGTTGAACATGCCGGCGAGCAGAGTGGCGTACCAGGTGCTCGGGTCGAGCACGCTGGTGATGTCGAAGGCCAGGTTGTTCAGGCCGGGCAGGACGCCGGCCTCCTGGAAGTCGTGCACGCCGTACTTCAGGATGCCGGCGGCGACCAGGATCAGCAGCGCGCCGGTCCAGGTGAAGAACTTGCTGAGGTTGATTCGCAGGGCGCTGGCGTAGAGCAGCACGCCGAGGACCACGGCGGTGACGATGCCGCCGATCAACGCCAGCAGCGGCCCGCTGTCGCCGGACGCGCCCTGGGCGGCCGAGTAGAAGATCAGCGCGGTCTCCAGGCCCTCGCGGATCACCGCGAGGAAGGCCATTCCGGCGACGGCGAGGGACCCGACCGCCAGCGCCTCGGTGAGCTTGCCCCGCAGCTCGCCGGCGATGGTCCGGGCGGCCCGGCGCATCCAGAAGATCATCCAGGTCACGAAGACCACGGCGGCGACCGAGGTGATCGCTTCGAACAACTCACGATCCTCGGAACGGGACAGCAACGAGGTCGACGTGTACTCGATCAGCCAGCCGAAGAACACCGAGAGCGCCACGGCCAGGCCGACGCCCGCCCAGACCTGCGGCAGTCGGTCCCGACGCTGCGACTTCACCAGGAAGGCGACCAGGATGCTGACCACCAGGGTGGCTTCCAGCCCTTCCCGCAGGCCGATCAGATAGGTGGCGAACATCCAAGCTCCGATTAGGTTAGGCACGCCTTGGCTGACTTAGGGCAGGCATACCTTCCTACCTGGCCAGCGTTGTCGTCAAGTCGTTCACGACAAGCTCACCCTGTCTGCGGCGAACCCCACTGTGCGAAGATCGCGCCGTGAGGGGATTCCTACCGTGGTTGACGGTGCTGGCCGTGGTGCTGCTGCTCAGCGCACTACGCCTACGGGCACTGGCCACCCTCGTCTCGCTCGGCTGGCTGGCCTGGTGCATCTGGACCTGGTTCCGCCCCACCCGCCGCAGCTGACCCCGCCACCGCGCACCCCTGTGCCACCCCCGCCACCCCGCCCACCCCCGCGATCTTGCACTTTCTGCGGCGGCGTATCGGATCAAAAGCCGCATTTCTCCAACCGAAACTGCAAGATCGCGGGAGTGGAGGGGCGCGATAGCGGCCCGTGGCGGGGCAGGGCGACAGACGACGGACCGGGTCGGCTGTGAACAGCCGACCCGGTCCGGAGATGTCGATCAGTAGCGGTAGTGATCCGGCTTGAACGGGCCCTCCTGGGAGACGCCGAGGTAGGCGGCCTGCTCCTTGGTCAGCGTGCTCAGCTTGGCGCCGAGCGCACCGAGGTGCAGCCGGGCCACCTTCTCGTCCAGGTGCTTGGGCAGCACGTAGACGCCGATCGGGTACTCCTCGGTCTTGGTGAAGAGCTCGATCTGGGCGATCGTCTGGTTGGAGAACGAGTTCGACATGACGAAGCTCGGGTGCCCGGTCGCGTTGCCCAGGTTCAGCAGGCGGCCCTCGGAGAGCACGATGATGGCGTGCCCGTCGGCGAAGCGCCACAGGTCGACCTGCGGCTTGATGTTGATCCGCTCGACGTCGGAACGCTTGGCCAGCCCGGCCATGTCGATCTCGTTGTCGAAGTGGCCGATGTTGCCGACGATGGCCTGGTGCTTCATCCGGGCCATGTGCTCGTTGGTGATGACGTCGAAGCAGCCGGTGGCGGTGATGAAGATGTCGGCCTGCTCGACAACGTCGTCCAGGGTGGCGACCTGGTAACCGTCCATCGCGGCCTGCAACGCGCAGATCGGGTCCACCTCGGTCACCACGACCCGGGCGCCCTGGCCGCGCAGCGACTCGGCGCAGCCCTTGCCCACGTCGCCGTAGCCCATGACGACCGCCATCTTGCCGCCGATCAGCACGTCGGTGGCGCGGTTGATGCCGTCGATGAGCGAGTGCCGGCAGCCGTACTTGTTGTCGAACTTGCTCTTGGTGACCGAGTCGTTGACGTTGATGGCCGGGAAGAGCAGGGTGCCCGCCCGGTGCATCTCGTAGAGCCGGTGCACGCCGGTGGTGGTCTCCTCGGTCACGCCCTTGATGCCGGCGGAGATCCGGGTCCAGCGCTGGGGGTCCTCGCCGAGCGAGCGGTGCAGCAGCTCGAGGATGACCGCGTACTCCTCGGAGTCGGCGGACTCGACCGGCGGGACCGCACCGGCACGCTCGAACTCGGTGCCCTTGTGTACGAGCAGGGTGGCGTCGCCGCCGTCGTCGAGGATCATGTTGGGGCCCTGCCCGTCCGGCCAGGCGAGCACCTGCTCGGTGCACCACCAGTACTCCGGCAGGGTCTCGCCCTTCCAGGCGTACACCGGAACCCCGGCCGGGGCCTCGGGGGTGCCGTCCGGGCCGACGACGATCGCCGCGGCGGCGTGGTCCTGGGTGGAGAAGATGTTGCAGGACGCCCAGCGCACCTGCGCGCCGAGCGCGACCAGCGTCTCGATGAGGACGGCGGTCTGGATGGTCATGTGCAGCGAGCCGGTGATCCGCGCGCCGGCCAGCGGCTGCGCCTCGGCGAACTCCCGGCGGATCGCCATCAGGCCGGGCATCTCGTGCTCGGCGAGCTGGATCTCTTTACGCCCGAACTCGGCGAGCGACAGATCCGCCACCTTGAAGTCGCCGGCCGCGAGCGTGCTCGGCCGGGCCTCGGACGGCGTGCCGCTAGCGGACGCCGGGAGGGTGCTGGTCATGAAAGCTCCTGTCGAACGATGTCTGCGCCGACCCTCCACCTTACGCGCGTCGGCGACGGGCATCAGGCACGGTCCACGGACAGCGCACGGGGCGGTCGGTCCTGGACGGACCTTCCCGTCCACGCCCCGCCCGCCCCGCGCATCCCCCCGGTTTGGTTTCCCCCGCACGTTCTCGGACCGTCGTCGCGATAACGCTGCGTACTCATAGAGTCACACTCAGGCAAGGCGGCGTCAAGCCATTCCGGGAAAGTCGGACTTGCGTCGTTCGCCAGCGCGGAGATCAGCGCAGCCCGGGCGTCGCCACGTACGCCACCCCGGCGCCGTCGACCCGCAGCGGCGCCCCGGACGCCGTACCGATCGCCGCCTCCCCGGACACCAGCGTCACCGCGCCGGCACCGTCGTCCACGGTGATCGAGCCGCCAGCGCAGAGCACCACCCGCGGGCCGGGCAGCGGCAGCGTCACCGAGGGCACCGCCGCGTCGACCCGCACCCGGTGCAGCGCGAAATCGTCCACCGGCACGGGCCACCAGTCCACGCCCGGACCGACCGGCTGCGGGGCCCGCACCGGATCCTCAAGCACCTCGAAACGCAGCACCCGCAACAACTCGTCGACGTCCACCCGCTTCGGGGTCAGGCCGCCGCGGAGCACGTTGTCGCTGGCCGCCATGATCTCCACTCCGCAGCCGCTCAGGTAGGCGTGCAGGTTGCCGGCGGGCATCCAGATCGCCTCCCCCGGCACCAGCCGCACGTGGTGCAACAGCAGCGCCACCAGCGCACCCGGATCCCCCGGGTACGCCTCGGCCAGCCGGCGGGTCAGCTCCGCGTCCGGGCCGTCGGCCGGTGCCGCCAGCACGGAAGCCAGCAGGTCGTAACGCTTGGCGACCGGCCAGCCGAGCAGCGTCCGCACTGCCGTCCGCAGTCCCTCCGGCCCGGCCCGCAACGCGGCGACCACCGGCGCCAACGCCGGTACGCCGAACGCGGCGAGCGCCTCGGCCGACTCCACCGGATCCCGGAACCCGCACAGCGCCTCGAACGGGGTGAGCGCGACCAGCAACTCCGGCTTGTGGTGCGGGTCGGAGTAGTTGCGCTGCCCCTCGGGACGCCCCGCCTCCGCCGCGTAGCCGGCCTGCGCCTGCGCGGCGTCGGGATGGGCCTGCAGGCTCAGCGGAGCGTCGGCCGCGAGCACCTTGAGCAGGAACGGCAGCCGACTACCGAACCGCTCCGACACCCGCTGGCCGAGCCACTGCCCCGGTTCGTCCCGCACAAGGTCACAGAGGCTCACCCGCAGACCGGCGCGATCCACGTGGGCCGGGGCGGCCGGGTGGGCCCCCAACCACAGCTCCGCCTCCGGACCCGCGCTGGGCACCGGCCGTCCCCGGAGCAGGGCGATGGCCGAGCGGGAGCCCCAGGCGTAGTCCCGGACCGGTCCGTACAGTGGCTCCACCCGTCAGCCCCCGGGCCGCCCGGCCGCCTCGCCCGACGCGTCCTGCGGCTGCGGTACGGCGGTGTCGGCAGCGGCACCGGTGCCAGCCTCGGCGGCAGCGGCACTGTAAACGTCCGGCTCCAGATAGATGACCCGGGCGATCGGCACCGCGGCGCGGATCCGCGCCTCCACGGCGTTGATGCCACGCGCCAGGTCGTGGGCGCTCTCGCACTTCGGAACGGCGATCTTCGCGGCCACCATCAGCTCTTCCGGGCCCAGGTAGAGCGTCTTCATGTGGATGATCCGCTCCACCTCGGGGCCGTCGGTGACGGCCCGCTCGATGGCGGCCAGCTCGGACGCCTCGGCGCCCTCACCGAGCAGCAGGCTCTTCGTCTCGATGGCCAGCACCACGGCGATGACGACCAGCAGGATTCCGATCATCGCGGTGCCGGCGGCGTCCCACCGGCCGTTGCCGGTGATCAGCGTCATGCCGACGCCGAACAGCGCGAACACCAGGCCGACCAGCGCGCCGAAGTCCTCCAGGAGCACCACCGGCAGCTCCGGCGCCTTGGCCCGGCGGATGAAGCGCACCCAGGACTGGTTGCCCCGGATGTGGTTGGACTCCTTGATGGCCGTCCGGAAGGAGAACGACTCCATCATGATCGCCGCCACCAGCACGACCACCGGCAACCAGTGCCAGGACGTGATGCCCTCCGCGTGATCCCACTTGTGGTACGCCTCGTAGAGCGCGAACAGACCACCGATGCTGAACAGCACGATGGACACGATGAACGCGTAGATGTAGCGCTCCCGGCCGTACCCGAACGGGTGTTCCGGGGTGGCCTCCCGCTTCGCCCGCTTACCGCCGAGCAGCAGCAGGCCCTGGTTGCCGGAGTCGGCGACCGAGTGGACCGCCTCGGCCAGCATCGACGACGAGCCGGAGAGCAGGAACGCAATGAACTTGGTGACGGCGATGCCGACGTTGGCCAGCAGGGCGGCGACAATCGCCTTCGTCCCACCGTTGGCGCTCATGCCACCGCTCCGCTTCGCCGCACGAAGTCGACCGGTCCGCGCATGGCGCGCCGCCCCCTGCATCCGTTCACTGGTTCGACAGCTCCTTCATCTCGGTGATGGCCGGAACGGCCATCGGGTCCAGCCCGTGGGCCAGCGCAAGGTAGATCGAGGCGAAATCGGGTACGGCGATCAACGACGCCAGCCGCTCCAGGGCGGAGCCGCCCTCGGCGGTCACCACGTCACACCGCACGCCACGACGCTCCGCGAGGGTCTGCACCGCGTCCGCGCGGCGCTCCTCGACGGCGAGCGGCTCGTCCGTGTCGTCCTCGGCGTTGAGCCCGCCGTCGCGCAGCAGCACCAGCCGCAGCCGGGTGCTCTCGCCGTCGTCCTCGGCCGGGTCGGCGAAGATGTCCCGCTCCCCCTCGGCCAGGCCGCCGAAGACTCCGTCGAGCAGCCCGACGCGACCCCGCCCGGCCTCGCCCAGCGCTCCGGTGACCACCGGGTAGCGGGCGTTGGCCGACAGGGTGTCGCCGAACCGACGGGCGGCCACCGTTGCCAACGGGGACGAGCCCCAGACGATCGGGATCGAGCCGGCCAGACCCAGGGCCAGTGACTTCGCCGGGTTGACGAAGGACTCGGCGGCGGACCGGCAACGGTCGGCGTCCGCGTCGAGCCGGGCCGCGGTCTCCGCCAGGTCCGCCTCGTTGACCTTCACCAGTCCGAGGGAACGGGCGGCGAGCAGGACCGGCACGGTGAGCGCCCAGAGGCTGGCCCGGGCCGGGGCGCGCCGGGGCACCGGGATGAACGGCGCCCGGGCCTGCTCGGCGATCGACTGCAACTGCGAGTCCGGGGCACCCACGGCGACGAGTCGGGCCCCACGGCGGTGGGCCGCCTCGGCGGCGCCGAGCGCCTCCGGGCTCCGACCGGACGCGCTCACCGCGATCACCACGTCGGCCGCGCCCACCCAACCGGGTACGCCAGCGGAACGGTGCCCGATGATCGGGACCGGGCAGCGCGGCCCGGCGACCGTGGCCAGCACATCTCCGGTACGCCCCGCCGTGCCGATGCCGGCGATCACGACGGCTCGGGGCCGCCCGTCGTCGGCGAGCACGGCCAGGTTCGCCTCGGCCGCCAGTGCGGCGCTCTCCCGAACCTGCGCACCGGCCGAGGCCGTGTGCCGGAGCATGCCGCCCGGGTCGGCCTCGGCCAACGCCTGCGGGTTGTCGAGCAGGGCCTCGTCGGCGTCACGACGTCCGCTGACCCCGGCCGTACCGTCGATCATGACGACTGCCCGGGGCCGCCACGCGCCTCGTCGAGCAGCAGCACCGGCACGTCGTCGCGGACCTCGAAGATCCGGCCGCACTCCGTGCAGGTCAACGTCTGCGCCTCGGCGTCGTAGGTGAGCGGGGCGTGGTGCGTGTCCGGACAGGCGATGATCTCGAGCAACTGCGGATCCAGGGCCATGGCACGGCTCCTTCCACGTGTGCGGCTTGACCGACGGCGGTGCCGACCGGCGCAGGGGATCTTATCGGCGAACGCGGTCGAGCACGTCGTCCCGGAGCGAGACCATCCGATCCCGGGTGGGCGCCTCGACGTTGAGACGCAGCAGCGGCTCCGTGTTGGAGGCGCGCAGGTTGAACCAGGCGCCGTCGGGGAAACGCAGGGTGAGCCCGTCCATCTCGTCGGCCACCGCATCGGGGTACGCGGCGCGCACCTCGGCCACCGCGGCCGCCTGGTCGGCCACCGTCGAGTTGATTTCGCCGGAGGCGATGTAGCGCTCGTACTCACCGGCCAGCACGGACAGTGGCAGCGACTGCTCGCCCAGCGCGGCCAACGTGTGCATCGCCGCGAGCATCCCGGTGTCGGCGAACCAGAAGTCCCGGAAGTAGTAGTGCGCGGAGTGCTCACCGCCGAAGACGGCGTTGGTGCGGGCCATCTCCGCCTTGATGAACGAGTGCCCGACCCGGGCGACGACCGGCTTTCCACCGTGCTCCCGGATGATCTCCGGGACCGCGCTGGAGGTGATCAGGCCGTGGATCACCGTGGAACCCGGGTGCTTGGCCAGCTCACGGGCGGCGACGAGTGCGGTGATCGCCGATGGGGAGACCGGCTCGCCGCGCTCGTCCACCACGAAGCACCGGTCGGCATCGCCGTCGAAGGCCAACCCGATGTCGGCCCCGTGCTCGACCACCGCGCGCTGGAGGTCGACCAGGTTCGCCGGGTCCAGTGGGTTGGCCTCGTGGTTGGGGAAGCTGCCGTCCAACTCGAAGTAGAGCGGCACGATCTCCAGCGGCAGCGGCGACAGGGCCGCGTCGCCCAGCACGGTCGGGACGGTGAAGCCACCCATGCCGTTGCCGGCGTCGACGACCACCTTCAACGGCCGGATGCCCGAGAGATCGACCAGCTTGCGCAGGTAGCCGGCGTAGTCGGGAAGCAGATCGCGCCGCTCGGCGGGCGCCGTCGGCGCACCGGCCGGACGGGCGTCGCCCGAATCCAGAAGCGCCTGGGCCCGCTCCCGGATCTCGGCCAGACCGCTCTCCTGGCCGATCGGACGGGCACCGGAGCGGCACATCTTGATGCCGTTGTACTGGGCGGGGTTGTGGCTGGCGGTGAACATCGCGCCGGGCAGGTCGAGCGAGCCGGACGCGTAGTAGAGCAAATCGGTCGAGGCGAGGCCGATCTCGATCACCGAGCGCCCCTCGGCACGTACGCCGGTGGCGAACGCGGCGGCCAGGCCGGGCGAGGTGGCCCGCATGTCGTACCCGACGACGACCGCGTCACCCGGCTCGTCGGTGGAGTTGAGCAGTTGGGTGAAGGCGGCGCCCAGTGCCTCGGCGACCCGTTCGTCCCACTGGTCCGGCACCGTCCCGCGGACGTCGTACGCCTTCACAATCTGGGACAGATCAGTCACGTGTTCCACTCCTTGGCCGCAGGTTAGACACCGATCCTGAGCCTAACGGAGCAGCCCGGTCGCCCTCCGCTCAGCCGGGGAGCCGGGGAATGAACACGGTGTGCCCGCCGCCGTCGGTGGGCGGGTCACCGGGCGACGGCCGAGCGTCGGGCCGGCCCGGCATCGGTTGCGTCGCCTCCGGCATCGGGGCAGGGGCGTCCGGCCGGGCACCGTAGACCCCGCCGGTGGCGGGACGCGGGGACGGCACCGGCGCACCCCAACCGGCGGCCGGCGGCTGCTGCCCGTACACCTGGCCGGGGCGACCGGGCGCGGCCGGCAACCCACCCCCGGCGCGGTAGGTGGTGCCGCCGGGGTTGCCCGGCAGGGCGCCGGGCCCGTCGTCGATCGGCTTCCGGTCCTGCCGTGAGCGACGGATCAGCAGCACGATCAGCAGTAGCCCAACCGCCACCAGCACAATCCCGAAGAACATCACGGGTGACCCTCCTCCGGACGATTCGGCGGCCGTCGCCGTGGTGTTCGGCGCGGCGGAGACGCCGCCCTGCGCCGCCGAGTTGACCGCCTCGTCGACGGTCGCGGCCTCGGTCGGGCTCGGGGTGGGCGTCGGTGTCTTCGACCGCGACGGAGTCGGCGACGGGGTGACCCGCGCGCCGGTCAGCCGCGCCGCGTCGGTGCCGTGACCCAGCGTCTGGCCGTCGGCGCTGATGCCCGCACCCGTGACGACGAGCCGGCCGCCCGGGGTACCGGCCGCAAACGCGACCCGGTAGCGCACGGTGATGCCCTTTCCCTTGCACAGGTTCGGCTTCGCGGGTGACGTCTGCGCTGTCGACACGTTGCCACCGCCACCGCTGACGGCGACCGGGAACCAGCGCCCGCCCGCGTTGACCTGCACCGCCACCTGGTCTGCCTGGAGACCCTCCAGGCTGAAGCCCAGCGCGGTACGCAGCAGGACGCAACCGTCGGTGCGCTTACGCACCGCGACGTTCACCCCCTGCGCGGAACCACCGGCGGCGAAGCTGCTGGCCGCGCCCACCCGGACCGAGTCCTCGTCGGCCAGCGCCGGCGACGCACCGAGCATCACCAGGCCGCCCGCCAGACCGCAGACCGCCGCGAGCCGTGCCACGCGTCGACGCACTGTCATGATCACCTCGCCGTTCTCCCCGGTGGGGTCCGGGGCCAGGCTACTACCGGCCCACCTGTCCCATCGGTCGTAGAGCGGCCCGGACGTGTGCGGCGTTACGGTTTACGGCCCAGCCCGCCGACCTGCGGTAGGTCGGACTCACCAGCCGATCGGTCGGCCGGTCCGGCGGCGACCTGCTTCCCCGCGGCGTGCTCGGCGTCGGACTGTTCTGCGCCGGCCTGCTGCCCGGCGGCGATCTGTTCGGCGTCAGCGAGGGCGTCGCGGCACAGTCGGTCGGCGGTGCGGGTGGTCTCCGGCAGGCGGTAGCGCGGCGTCAACGCGAGCACCCGCGCGGTCGCGTTCTCCAGGCTCATCCGATGCCCGACGCTGACGAACACCGGCTTCACCCCGTCCCGGGTCCGCAACACGCGACCGACGACGTCACCGCCGTCGCGCAACGGCGACCAGGAACCCCGCTCGGCGGACGGCGGATCCCACGTCCCGACCAGTGGCGTCTTCCCCACCCCGATCGCGGGCAACCCGGTGGCCACCCCGAGATGGCACGCCAGCCCGAACCGGCGCGGGTGCGCCAGCCCGTGCCCGTCGCAGACCAGCAGGTCCGGGATGGTGGTCAGCCGCTCGAGCGCAGCGAGCAACGCGGGCAACTCACGGAAGGCGAACAACCCCGGCACATAGTCGAACGCGGGTCGCCCCACACCGACCGCGGAGTCCACCACCGCCAGGGTGCCGGCATCCAGGACCGTCACGGCCGCCGCCAGCAGGTCACCACCCTGGGCGTACGCGACGTCCAGGCCGGCCACCGTCGCGGGCGCGCTCGGCCCCGGCCCGACCAGGTCCACCAGCGGCCGCAACTCCTCCTGTACGGCCACCGCGTCGGCAACACTGCCCGGCCCCGCTGCCCCCACGCCCGGCGTGCCCGGCCCCGCTGCCCCCACGCCCGGCGTGCCCGCCGCGCGCCATGATCCACTCGACATCACGGAAGTCGGGCTATCCCTCCGACCTGGATGCCCCGACTTCAATGAACCGGAGTCGATCACCCTCGGCCTGGGGCGTCGGCGGCTTCCCCGGCGCCCCTGCCGTCCGGGCCGCCGGGAGCAGGGTCACCGTCGGCCCGGCTCCTGATCGCGCCCAGGCCGAGCGCGAAGGCAATGCTCAGGGCGACACCGAAGGCGACGCCACCCTTCGCCCCGAACACCGGAATGCCGATCGCCAGGCCGACCAGGAGGCCAACCAACCAGGCCCAGACAGTGGACCTGATGTTCCGCGTAGCAGATCTCGCCATGCGTCGATCTTATTCAGCACCGCCAAGACCCCACCGATCACCGTTGACCACACGGCGACCCACGGTCAGGCAAGCCCCAACTCGCCACGGGCCTCCTCGACCCACCCGCCAACCCCATGCGCGCCGCTGTCGGCCGCGAGCCCGGCCGCCTCGTCGAGCAATTCACGGGCAGCCTCCCGATCACCGTCGCTCACGGCCAGATCCGCCAGACCGATCAGATTCGCGGCGACTCCCGCGGTGAAGGACAACTTCCGGCGCAACCGGGTCGACTCCGTCAGCAACTCCCGCGCCGCATCAACACGACCGGCGGCCTGCTCGCCGAAGCAGAGGTGCCGCAGCACGTACGACAGCGTCAGCTCATCCCCCGCCGCGGTAGCCAACTCGCGCGCCCGGGAAAAGGCCGGGTCAGCGGTCGCCTGATCCTGCCGAATCACCTGGTGGACCGTGCCCACCCAGAAAAGCGACTCGCCCTCACCACGGGCATCACCCAACTCCCGGTAGAGCCCGGCCGCCCGCTCGAAGAGCGGCAGCTCATCCGCGTCCTCCAAACCGGTGTTCAGGAAACGGGCGTGCAGAAGCCGCCCCCGAGCCAACGCCACATCCGCGTCTAGTGCGGTGAGGTCCCGCTCCGCCTCGTCCAACGACTTCGCGTCGCCACCGAAGACCGCCTGCTCGTACCGCTCCTGCGCCCAGACCAGCCGAGCGTCGCTTCCCTCGGTTATCGCTGGCTGCCCCTCCGTCTGTCCATCCGCGAACCTTTCCTATGCCGCGCTCGCTATGTCGGGGTCCGCGCCTGGGTCACCGGCCGCGCGGAGCTGCTCCTCGAACATGACGAACGTCCGCTGCCGAATCCCGCGAATGAGCGCCTGCTCCTTCGGAGTCAGGTGACGATTCTCGGCCTTCGCCACGTCCCTGACCGCCTGCACCGTCTCGTAGAGAGCGAAGATGGGACCTTCGCCCTCGAGATAGTGAGCCCGGAAACGCTCGACCTCCTGCACAAAGTCCTCAGGAGTCCGCCGGAAAATATCGCCCCCAACTCCAAGGGTGATCTCCGTGTAAATGTCGTTCTTCTCGTGCCAACCGCCTGTATCGATGGACACGCGCCAGACCCTGGCACCTCCGTCCGGGGTTTCCACGATCTTGACTGGGGACTGGTAATAGAGGTAATAGGAGGGAAGCGATAGACCCTCGGACATCAGGCATTCCCCTCGAAAGTTGACTGCAAAGCCTGCCAGAAAAGCTGCTGCTCACGACGGCGGATGCCCGCCGTGATCGCTCGTTCGCTCGCCGTCAAGGCCCGACCATCCGCCTCGGCAAGGGCTTCCACGTCGCGGCGCACCTCATAGAGCACATGCTCCCAAACCGCGACCGCGTCCAAGGCTGCCAGGTGCAGTCGAAACTCAGCAAGATGACCATTTCTCATCTGCAGTACGAGTTGCACGTCCCGGTAGCCGCTGTCCCTAGGCGAGACGAAGCGATCCTCACGACCCATGATCACGACGTCAGGATGGTCGCGTATTCGTCCGAGTGCGGCGTAGAGGTCGTCGAGGTTGCGGAACTCAACCTTCGCGGCCGCCAGGTCGAGCAGCTTGGACGCATCGCCCTGGTGTTTTGCCACCTTGTCCTCGGCCCGACGACGATCCTTGGGCTGCGGACGCCAGCCGGGCTCACCGACCCGGCGATCACCGACGTGGGCCAGGGAGGTCGCCAACTGATTCAGCTCCGCCTGGGCAGCAGCCGCGGCTGCATAGAGATCGTCGAGGTAACGCTGCCGATAGGAGGGGTCAGACTGACGACGCTTTTCGAATCCCGGTTGAGTCGGTGGATCATCCGGAATCCGAATGCTGGCGCTGATTCGCCGCTGACCATCTGTGAGTGGCGTTGGCTGTGGTTGATCCACATCTTTGCCGGTCCCGGTCGGCTGTCCCAACACCCCGGGTCCCGCTGCCTCCTGGTGGGCGACGTCGTCGAGCACCTCGGCGAGGACGTCGATGGCCTGTTGATGGCTGGCCAGGTGATACAGGGTCAGCGGACGGGCCGTCAGCGACTTCGCGAGTTCAGGCGTCGACTGGATCATGCGCACCAGGTCCGGATGCCGCACCAACTGCCGCACCAGGCCCTCGGCCAGATCCGGCTCGTTCCGGGGCGGCTCTCTCCGAGCGCTGTCGAGCATGTCCCGGACCCGGTCGTCGGCGAACAGCCGTACAAGATCCCGTGCCGACGCTTCGTCCAGGTCCGGCACCAGACGGCGAAGGGTGGGCGGGTCGACGGCCGTCGCGAACTCAACGGGAGTCACCCCAGCCGCGAAGACCTCGTCCACGCTGTTGGCCGACGAAACGGCGCGGCCAGGACCGCCACCCGACCTGGACTGGTCGAGGTCAGCACTCGTCGGACTGTCGGCATCGGGGGCCGAGCCCGGTCCGTCGAGGAGCAGGTACATCCGGTTGATGTACGGGTCGCCGTGGCCGCCGTCGTCGTGCGTCGGCGGGTGATCCGGCAGGTCGGGCCGTTCGCTGAACCGGCCTCGGGGTAGTCCGCCGAGCGGCATCGGTCGGCCGTCTCCGCTGAGCACCAGCGCGTCGATGCCGACCACGTCGGGGTAGAGCGGCCGGTCCCGGACCAGGCCGTTCTGCGGGTCCACGTAGAGCACCGTGCCGTACTGGTTGAGCGCCACCCAGGCGTGCGAACCACCGTGCGCCCACTCGGTGACCAGGAACGAGTAGCTGCCGTGGCCGCCCAGCAGCAGCTGGTCGTGCAGGTTGCGGTAGCCCCGGTCGGCGGACTGCCACGCCTGCGCAGGGTCCATACGGTGATCGGGCGCGGGGGCGAGGAGTTGCTGGAAACGTCCGCCCGTCACGTCCTCCACCCGACCCGGGCCGCCTGCCTCGCCGCGGATGGGGCGCCGGATGTCACCGTCCAGGTAGCCGTCGAAGGTACGCGGCGCCGACACGCGGGGTCGCCCGTGTACCCAGGTTTCGAACAGCGACAGCGTGCAGTCCAGGCAGTTGATGCCCCGGGTGGCGTCGGCTTCGGGACCGCCGTCGTTGAGCAGCCCGAACCAGCGGCCCTGTCGGGGGTCGGCGGTGCGGGTGACGGTGCCGTCCGGTCCGCGGGGCATCTGCCGTTCGACGTCGACCTGGTGCAGGGCGAGCGGTGGACGGAGTCCTCCGGGCTGCCCGTACGGCCGGGAGTCGTCGATCGGCGGCGGATCGTCGTCACCGGTGAGCCTGGACGGGCCGGCGGTCTCCACCGCGCCGAGCGCGAGGGCGCCGACGTCCCGGTTGGCGTGCTCGAAGGTGACGCTGATGTCCACGACCGGCGGGGCGGTGGTGCCAGCCAGCACCGCGTCGGCCAGGTCACGCCATTCGGCGTACGCGCGGGCCTCTTCGTTCGCGGCGCGCTGCCAGCCGTCGGCCCACTGCCGGTTGCCGGCTTGGTGCAACTGCCGGGCGTAGCTGGCGTACTCGACGGCTCGGCGATCGTGCTCGACGGCACGGGTGCGCAGTCGGGCGGCCTCGGCCTGCCTGCGGTTGGTCTCGAGCCCGCTTCGCAGCGATTCGTAGTGGTCCTGGTAGCGCCGCCGTTCGGCGGCTTCCGCAGCGGCGGCCCACTGTGCCGCGTACGCGTCGTTGGTGTCGGGCTCGCGCACCGGCGGGGCACCGAACGCGGCCACGTCGACCGGGATCGGCGCCCTTCCCCGGGCCGGGTGGTGGGGTGCCCGCACCGGTGCGGGCGTCTCCCGCGTCGGGACACGCGGCGGTACGGCGAATCGACCCACCACCGGTGGGGTGGGGGCGACCGGCGGCGAACCGTTGGTGGCGGTCGGGATGCCGTAGGTGACCGGCGTCGCCAGGCCGGGGGCGGTCGTCGGTGTGGAGGGGCCGGTCGCCGGGGTCCAGGCGGTCGGTCCGGAGCTGGTGGCGTGCGGCGAGCTGCCTGGGTGGGCCGGCGGCACACCGGTGGCGGCCGGCCCGCCGCTCGGTTCGAGGGGACCGGCCACCGGCACGGCCGCCGAAGAGAGCCTCGGATCAGCACCCATCGCCGACCGGCTCGGATCTGCGCCCAACGCCGACGTGGCCGGGTCGGCGGTCGCCGCCGAGAGCGTGGGGTCGACCGTGACCGGCTGCGCTGCGGCCGCTCTCTCGCCGAGCGGCCCGTCCGTCGACGGTGTCGCCTCGGCTGGGCGTACCGAATGGTCGACCATGTCCAGGTCGGACACCGCGCCAACCGGCATCGGTGCCGACGTGTGCGCGTCGGGGTCGACCGGAGACGTCGGACCGGCTCCCCGTGACTGCTCGATGCCCGGCGCGCCCAGCTGGTCCGGCGACGACGCGACGACGGCCTCCGTCGCCTGCGCCGGAACGCCCGCAGACGGAACCAGATCACCCGAAGCCACACCACCGGCAGCCCCCACCGATCCAGCCCCCACCGCAGGCGGGACCGCCGCAGACGAGACCGCCGCAGGCGTGACCGCCGTAGACGGGACCGCCGCAGACGGGACCCCCAGGGAGGAGGACGCCCCCGCAGCGGCCGGGTCCCCCGCGACAGGCAGCACGGGCGGAAGGGACGGCCCGGCGAACGACGCTCCGGCGAGGGCGTTGGCCTGCGCGTCGAGCCGGGCGCGTAGCGCGTGGTCGGTCTGGCCGGTCGCCGAACCGGTGGCCCCGGACGCGGCGGCACGGGCCACGTCCTCCATCGAGGTCAGACCCTGACCGGTGGCCAGGCCCGCCGCGCTCTCGGCGAGCACCTCGCCGGTCATCTCCCGCCCCAGGTGCTCCCCGACCTTGGCCGCTCGCCCGGTCGCGCGCCGGCCCAGGCTGGCCAGCGGCGCCACCGCCCCGCCGGCCAGCCCGCCGACCGCCGAGGCACCGAGATCGGTCAGGTCCAGGCCGTGTGCCCGCGCGGTGGAGTTCTGGTACGCCTGGGTGGCCAGGGTGACCCCGGCCTCCTCGGTGGCCTCCTCCAGCCCTTCGCGGGCGGCCCGCTTGGCGAGCCCGCGTGCCCCGCCTCGGGCGACCTCCTTGGCGGCCCGCTCGCCGGCCTCCTTGAGCCCGTGTTTGAGGGATTTGCTGGCCAGTTGGCCCATCAGCCGCCTGAAGATCTGTTGGACCAGCAACCGCGTCGCGGTGATCGCCGCGCCGGCGGCGGGGGTGGCGGCTCCGGCGGTCAACACCGCCGCCACCGCCACGGAGAGCAGCTCGATGACCAGGATGCCCAGCTCGATCCAGACTTCCAGCTTGGCGCCCTCGATGTCGCAACCGCACTCCTCGACCAGTCGGCCCAGGTCGGCGGTGACCGCGAGCAGCACCGGCAGCGGGGCGTCGGCGCCCTCCGCGATCCCCCGCCAGGCCGCCTCGAACGCCGCGTCGACCGACCCGACACCGCCGTACCCGTTGTGCACCTCGACGGCGGCCGCGGCGGCGTCGGCGTGCGGCCCGGCGAGCACGGAGGCGACCGCGTACCACTGGTCGGCGACATCCCAGACGGCCCGCTCGTCGCCCTCCGGCCACTGCACGCCGACCACCCAGTCGAGGGCCTCGTAGATCCAGCCGGGCACGTCCCACGGCGCGTAGTCCAGTGGATGCGGGACGGGACTCGGCAGCACGCTCATGGGTATCGTCTGCCGTCAGCGCCGGTCGGCGGCCCGACCGACCCGGGCGGCACTGGCCCCGTCGGTCTGCACGCTCGCGTCCACCGCCTCGACCACGTCGCCGCCCAGCTCGGTGAGCCGGTGCCCGACGCCGGCCCAGGCTCGCAGCACGGTCTGCTCGAACCCACGGTAGTTGCGCTCGAAGGCGGCGCCGATGTCGTCCCGACCCCAGGGCCGGGCACCGCTGGCGGCCTCGATCGCGCCCCCCTCCGCCGCGCGACGGGCCGTCACCGCCTCGCCGGCGAGCGCCAGGTCGGCACCACCCCGGCGGGCCCGGGACGGATCAAGCCAGAGCTGCCCGTCGGTCATGCCTTCGCCTCACCTTTACCGAGTACGGCGTCGGCCCGGCCGAGCAGCGCGGCGTAATCGCCGGTCCTGAGGAAGTCGGTGGTTCCGCTGCCGGCTGGCATGGTCTCGGCGACCAGGTCGCGGGTGGCGTCGGCGGCGGCGGTCGCGGCGGCCCGGATCGTTTCGGTGACCTTTCGGCCGAGCGCGCCGGCGTCCCGGTCCCGGTAGATGGCCGGCGTCAGCTCGACCTCGACCACCTGGCCCTGGGCGCCCACGGTCGCGGTCACCTGCCCGTCGGCCGACCGGCGGGTCACCCGCAGCGCGGCGAGTCGTGCCTGGAGCGTGTCCAAACCGGATCTGAGCTGCTGGTACTGCCCGTACACGTCGTCGAATCGAGCCCGCAGCTCGCGATTGACGCCCCGGTCCGCCTGTTCGTCCACCGCCGCCCCCTCCCGTCACCGTCGGTAGAGCGAGACAATACCGGCCGCCATCGATCCGTGTAGTCCGGTAGTTTCAATGCGTGATCGACCGTCAACAGGCCGAGCAGCTCGCCGCCATCTGGGCCCGCCGTGACTCGCAGCGCCTCGGCCACGAGTGCACCGCGATGGTCGACGAGTTCGACCTGGGGTGGGTCATCACCTCCGTCGTGCCCACCGAGGTGCGCACGGTGCCGGGCGACCTGCCGACGACAGTCATCGACAAGCAGACCGGCACCGTCACCACCTGGCCCCGGGTGCCGAGCACTGTGGTGGCGGAGCTGTACCGGCGCAGCAAGCCCGCGGGGCCGACCGCTCCCCGGACTGTCGACCCGTCGAGCCTGCTGGTGCGGGAAATTCATCGGGGCGCAACCCCGAACACCGCCGCGCACCTGACCATCGACGGGCGGATCTGGACGGCCCAGGGCACCAGGGCCGAGGTGCCGCTCAACCATCACCCGCTGGTCCGCGACTATCTCGATCAGCTGCCCCCCGGCGAGCTGGTCCGCGGCGGGGAGGCTCATGCCGAGCTGATCGTGGTCTCCGACGTCCTGCACGAGTACGACCACCGCCGTGCCGCCGAGGGCATCGCGCCGATGGGTCGGGCCGAGGCGGCCGCGCTGCTGGAAGGCGCCCGTTTCGAGATCTTCCGGATCCGCGAGCCGGGTGATCCCGCTGGTGGGCCCGCCGAACGGCCCTGCGACTCGTGCGTCTCCTTCCTGGTGCGGGCGAACGTGCTGCCGGAGTCGGCTCGGGCCTACACCGAGACCTGGAACGCGCCGGAGGCACCCGACCCCGATCCTGGGCGCTTCCCGACGGAGGTCGCCAACGCGTTGGTCGCGGCCGGGTGGCGGCCCCACATCGGAGACCAGATCATGGCCGCCGCCGCCGTACGGGACGTCACGGCGGTGCCGGGGCGCAACCACCAGCACGAGGTCTTCCCCGCCGCCGTGGAGGCGCTCACCGCGTTTCCCAGTCTGGTGGGGGCGCGGCGTGGTCGGGGCGAGCAGGTGTGGATCTCCCGTTTCGACATCCGTCCGCACACCATCGCGCACACCGCCGACACCCTCGCGGACTTCGGCGCGGTGCTCGGCGTACGCCTCTTTCCGATCGGCACCGAGCAGCAGGACAGCATCCTGGCGGTGGACGAGCGCGGCCGGGTCTTCGCGCTCGATCAGACCGGCGAGTGGTTCCTCGGTGACACCATCGACGCCGCGCTGACCACCCTGCTGCTCGGCCGCGCCCCCGCCCGGGTCCGCGACGACGGCACCTGGCCGGCCGACCCCAGCTAGAGCGCGAGACCGGTGAGCACCATGACCCGGGGCTCGGTGTAGTCGTCCATCGCGCTGCGCAACCCCTCCCGGCCGACGCCGCTGCCCTTCACCCCGCCGTACGGCATCTGGTCGGCGCGGTACGACGGCACGTCGCCGACGATCACCCCGCCCACCTCCAGTGCACGGGCCGCCGCGAACGCCACGTCCAGGCGCCGGGTGAAGACACCGGCCTGCAAGCCGTACGCCGAGTCGTTGACCGCGGTGAACGCTGCCTGGTCGTCGGCGACCGGGGCGACCACCAGCACCGGCCCGAACACCTCCTCGGCCACGACCTTGGCGTCCGCGGGCACGCCGGTGAGCACGGTCGGGGGGTAGGTCGCGCCGGCGCGGAGGCCACCCACCTCGACGGTGCCGCCGGCGGCGATGGCCTCGGCCACCCACGTCTCGACCCGGCGAGCCGCGTCCTCGGACACCATCGGCCCGACGTCGGTCAGCTCGGACGCGGGGTCACCGGTACGCAGCCCGCGCACCGCCGCCACCAGCCGGGGCAGAAAGTCGGCGTAGCGGGCGTGGTGCACGTACACCCGCTGGACGGCGATGCACGACTGGCCGGCCTGGTAGTTGGCGAACGTGGCGATGCGTTGGGCGGCGAAGTCCAGATCCTCGTCTGACGTCCAGTCCGCACAGAGCACCGCCGCCGCGTTGCCGCCCAACTCCAACGTCACGTGTTTCTCCGGCGCGGCGCGGCGGATGGCCGCGCCGACCGGCCCGGAACCGGTGAACGACACCACCGGCAGCCGGGGGTCGGCGACCAGCTCGGCGGCCCGGTCGTTGGGCAGCGGCAGCACCGAGAACATCCCGGCCGGGAGGTCGGTCTCGGCCAGCAGTTCGCCGAGCAGCAGCGCGGACAGCGGCGTCGCGGGCGCGGGTTTGACGATGATCGGCGCGCCGACGGCGATGGCCGGCGCCACCTTGTGGGCGACCAGGTTGAGCGGGAAGTTGAACGGCGCGATGCCGAGCACCGGCCCTCTTGGCACCCGCCGGACCAGGGCGATCCGCCCGTTGGCGGCCGGGTCGGTGTCGAGTCGTTGCAGCTCGCCGGAGAAGCGGCGGGCCTCCTCGGCGGCCCACCGGAAGGTCGACACGGCCCGCCCGACCTCGGCGCGGGCCCACTTGACCGGTTTGCCGTTCTCCGCGGTGATCAGGGCGGCGACCTCGTCCGCGCGCTCGGCGAGCCGCCGCGACACGTGGTCGAGGGCCGCCGCGCGGGCGTGCGCGGGCAGGGCCGCGGCCTGCGCGGCCACCCCGGCCGCCGCCGCGACGGCGGCGTCGACCTGGTCACGGGTGGCAAAGGTGGTACGCCCCACCGCCCGGCCGTCGTACGGGTGGTGGACGGTCAGCTCGCCCTCGCCGGAGGCGGGACGGGAGGCGACGAAGAAGGGTGCGGGCTCCACGCCGTGCAGCGTAGCCGAGCGACCAGCCGACGGAAACAGTCGCGATAACCCTTGTCTGCCGCGAATTCAGTAGCGAAGATGGCAGGAAGATTGCGATAACCTCCGCACACCGCATCCCCGGCCCCCCCTCGGAGAGATCCCGTCATGAGTGACCAGCAGCAGCTGCGCAACTTCGTCAACGGCTCCTACGTCGAACCGGCCGACGGCGGGTACGCCGATCTGGTCGACCCCTGCACCGGTGAGGTGTTCGCCCAGGCCCCGGTCTCCGGCGCCGCCGACGTGGACGCGGCGATGAGCGCCGCCGCCACCGCATTCGAGAGCTGGCGGGAGGTCACCCCCGCCGAACGGCAGCGGGCACTGCTCAAGCTCGCCGACGCCGTGGAGGC
Source organism: Micromonospora sp. NPDC005220 (assembly GCF_040607895.1). NCBI lineage: Bacteria > Bacillati > Actinomycetota > Actinomycetes > Micromonosporales > Micromonosporaceae > Micromonospora > Micromonospora sp. NPDC005220. The sequence continues at coordinate 121,762 of NZ_JBEXHP010000003.1, read as the reverse complement.
CCGCGCCGCCGAACTGGTCGACGCCGAGGTACGCAACACCGGCAAGCCCCGTCAACTCACCGCCGAGGAGGAGCTTCCCCCGGCCGTGGACCAGTTCCGGTTCTTCGCCGGCGCCGCCCGACTGTTGGAGGGGCGGTCCGCCGGGGAGTACCTGGCCGGGCACACCTCGTACGTGCGGCGTGAGCCGATCGGTGTCTGCGCTCAGGTCACCCCCTGGAACTACCCGCTGATGATGGCGGTCTGGAAGATCGCCCCGGCGCTCGCCGCCGGCAACACGGTGGTGCTCAAGCCGTCGGACACCACGCCGGTGTCGACGCTGCTGCTCGCCGAGATCGCCGCCGAGTTCTTCCCGCCGGGGGTGTTCAACGTGGTCTGCGGCGACCGGGACACCGGTCGTACCCTCGTGTCGCACCCGACCCCACAGCTGGTGTCGATCACCGGCTCGACCCGCGCGGGCATGGAGGTCGCCGCCGCGGCGGCTCCCGACCTGAAGCGGACCCACCTGGAGTTGGGCGGCAAGGCCCCCGTGGTGATCTTCGACGACGCGGACGTGGCGGCGGCCGCCGAGGCCATCGCGCTGGGTGGCTACTTCAACGCCGGGCAGGACTGCACGGCTGCCACCCGGGTGCTGGCCGGTCCGGGCGTCCACGACGACTTCGTGGCGGCGCTCGCCGAGCAGGCCCGCAACACGAAGACCGGCGCCCCGGACGACGCCGACGTGCTCTACGGTCCGCTGAACAACGCCAACCAGCTCACCCGGGTCAGCGGCTTCGTCGACCGGCTGCCGGACCACGCGGAGATCCAGACCGGTGGGTCCCGGCAGGGCGAGCGCGGCTACTTCTACGCGCCGACAGTGGTCTCCGGGCTGCGCCAGGCCGACGAGATCATCCAGGACGAGGTGTTCGGGCCGGTCATCACCGTGCAGCGCTTCTCCGACGAGGACGAGGCGGTGCGCTGGGCCAACGGCGTCGACTACGGCCTGTCCGCGTCGGTGTGGACGCGCGACCACGGCCGGGCCATGCGGATGACCCGCCGGCTGGACTTCGGCTGCGTATGGGTGAACACGCACATCCCGTTCGTCTCCGAGATGCCACACGGTGGCTTCAAGCACTCCGGGCACGGCAAGGACCTCTCGGTCTACAGCCTGGAGGACTACACCCGGATCAAGCACGTCATGCACAACATCGAGGGCTGACCGGTGAGCGCGAGGAGTGAACCGGGTTTGCGAGCCCCGCAGTCGCGAACGAAGGGCGGTGCGGCGATGACATCGTCGGAAGAATTGCACAAGCGACGCGGCTCCGCGGTCGCCCGGGGTGTTGGCAGCGTCATCGGATCCTACGTGGACACCGCGTCCGGCGGGACGATCACCGACGTCGACGGCCGGGAGTGGATCGACTTCGCCGCCGGCATCGCGGTGACCAGCGTCGGCAACTCCGCCCCGAGGGTCGTCGAGGCGGTCCGGGCGCAGGTGGAGCGGTTCACCCACACCTGCTTCATGGTCGCGCCGTACGAGTCGTACGTGGCGGTGTGTGAACAGCTCAACGCGTTGACGCCCGGCGGGTTCGAAAAGCGCTCGGCGCTGTTCAACTCCGGCGCGGAGGCGGTGGAGAACGCGGTGAAGGTGGCCCGGCACGCCACCGGGCGGCCGGCGGTCGTGGTGTTCGACCACGCGTACCACGGCCGGACCAACCTGACCATGGCGTTGACCGCGAAGAACATGCCGTACAAGCACCGGTTCGGGCCGTTCGCCGGGGAGATTTACCGGGTGCCGATGTCGTACCCGCTGCGCGACGGCGGGCTCTCCGGCGAGCAGGCGGCGAGCCGGGCCATCGAGATGATCGAGAAGCAGGTCGGCGCGGAGAACGTCGCCGCGCTGCTCATCGAACCCATCCAGGGCGAGGGTGGCTTCGTCGTACCCGCGCCGGGTTTCCTGCCCGCGCTGCGCGCGTGGGCGACGGCGGCCGGGGTGGTCTTCGTCGCCGACGAGATCCAGACCGGTTTCTGCCGGACCGGCGACTGGTTCGCCTGTCAGCACGAGGGCGTCGAACCCGACCTGGTCACCCTGGCCAAGGGCATCGCCGGTGGTCTGCCCCTCGCTGCGGTGACCGGTCGGGCCGAGCTGATGGACGCGGTGCACGTGGGCGGGCTGGGCGGCACGTACGGCGGCAACCCGATCGCCTGCGCCGCCGCGCTGGCCACCATCGAGACCATGCACGAGCTGGACCTGGCGGGCGCCGCCCGTCGGATCGAGTCGGTGCTGGCCCCGCGGCTACGGGCCATCGCCGAGCGGGATCCCCGGGTCGCCGAGGTACGCGGCCGGGGCGCGATGCTCGCCATGGAGTTGGTGCGGCCGGGCACGCTCACCCCCGACCCGGTCGCCACCGCGGCGATCTCGGCGGCCTGTCACGCCGCCGGTCTGCTCACCCTGACCTGCGGCACGTACGGCAACGTCCTGCGCTTCCTGCCCCCGCTGGTGATCTCCGACGGGCAGCTCAACCGGGGCGCGGACCTGCTCGACGCGGCCTTCGGCTGAGTGCTGAGCGGCGGAGGGGCCCGGTGCACGGGCACCCCACGCGCCGGGTTGCGATAACCGGGGGGGGGGGTGGTGGG
>NZ_JBEXHP010000003.1:0-119142 GCF_040607895.1 Micromonospora sp. NPDC005220 | reverse complement strand
TCCACGGGGGGGCGGACCTGCACGAGGCGGCCTTCGGCTGTGTGTTGTGGGGCGGCGGGGCCGGGTGCTGGGGCCCCTCCGCCGCTGTCAGCGCAGCACCTCGACAGTGTTGCGGCGCACCAGGTTCTTGCCGGGCTCGCGGATCTGCTCCATGGCGGCGGAGTTGAGCAGCACACAGCTGCCCGACGGGCCGGTGACAGTGACCGTGGTGGCCCGGTTGTTGTCCAGGTTGGTCACCCGCAGCCGGGTACCGACCGGGAACTGCCCGCTGGTCGCCGCCGGCCCGGCCGCCTCCTCGAAGAAGGTGATCGCCCCCGAGCACGCCGAACGCGGCGCCGGGCCGGGCGCGCCGGGCGACGCGACGCCGGGGCGGACCGTGCCGGGGGCCGGAGCGCCGACGGGCGGCGCGGCACCGTCGACGCGTTCCACCACGTTGCGGCGGATCACGTTCTTGCCCGGCTCCCGGACCAGCTCCATGGCCGCCGCGTTGAGCAGCACACAACTGCCCGACGGGCCGGTCACCGTCACCGTGGCCGCCCGGTTGTTGTCCAGGTTGGTCACCCGCAGCCGGGTGCCCACCGGGAACCGGTCGCTGGTCGCCGCCGGAGCCCCGCCCTCTGCCGAGAAGGTCACCGAGCCGGAGCAGACCGACGAGCGGGCCGGGGCCGTGTCGGCGAACCCGAAGCTGGTCCCCACCGACACGCCGACCGCGGCGAGCACCGCCACACCCGCCGCCAGCACGTGCCTGCGCTGCACCCTCATCGCCGTCACTCCCGTCCTCGGTGGTGTCCTTCGCCCCCTGGTACGGACCGGAGCCTTCTACCGTTCAGCCGGCACGGGTATCGATCGTGCGGTGGCCAGGTCCACCGGCCCGTACCTGGTGTGCGCCGCCCCGGTGATCAGCGCCCAGTAACGGTCGCCGTACGACCAGTGCCACCACTCGGTCGGGTAGTTCACCATCCCCGCGCCGCCGAGGGCGTCCACCAGGATCTGCCGGTGCCGACGGGCGGTGCCGCCGATCCCCGGCGCGTCGGTGAAGCAGGCGTCGGCGCTCTCCTCCGGGGTGGCGTCGATGGCCGTGCCCAGGTCCAGCTCCACACCCGTCGCCGGTGCAGAGCGTCAGGTCCACCGCGCCGCCCGTGCTGTGCGGGGCCACCTCGACCGGTGAGACGAACTTCGTGGTCTCCCGGTGCAGCCGCTGCGGCGACCAGTCCGGGTGCCGTCGGCGCAGCTCGTCCCGGTAGCCGGTGAAGATGGCCAGCTGCGCCCGTAACGGCCGGTAGCCCTCGACCACCAGCAGGCGCATCCCCGCGGGCAGGGCACGCTGCGCGGCCAGCAGGCGGTCCACCACACCACCGCGCAGCAGGGCGTACGCCCCGGCCGGGTCGGCGGCCCGGCCGTCGAGCCGCAGCTCCGGCAGCTCACGCAGGTCCACCAACGGGTCGCCGTCGTCGGCGCTGGGCACGGCCGCCACCCGGGGATCGGAGAGCAGGATCATCCGACCTTCCCCGCCGTGCTCGTGGGCCGTTCCGCGTGCCGGACCCGGGCCAGCTCGACGAGTCGGTCCACCACCTCCCGGTAGCTGACCCCGGCGGCGGCCCACACCTTCGGGTACATCGAGTGCGCGGTGAAGCCGGGCATGGTGTTCAGCTCGTTGACGTACAGCTCACCGACCGTCTCGTCGTAGAAGAAGTCGACCCGGGCCAGCCCCCAGCCGCCGATCGCGGCGAACGCGCGCAGCGACAGCTCGCGGACCCGCGCGGTCACCTCGTCCGGCAGCACGGCGGGGACGATCATCGGGTCGGCGTCGCCGAAGTACTTCTGCTGGTAGTCGAACAGGCCGCCGGCGACCTGCACCTCACCCACCGCCGACGCCTCGGGACGCCAGCCGCCGAGCACCGCGCACTCCAACTCCCGACCGGCGACCTCCTGCTCGACAATGACGAGCTGGTCGTGGCGAAGCGCCTCCCGCACGGCGGCGGCCAGGTCGTCACCCTCACCGACCCGGGAGATGCCGATCGACGAACCCATGCTGGCCGGCTTGACGAAGAGTGGCCGGGCCAGCCCGGTCACCAGCTTCTCCGGGTCGTCGACCGCCCGGTAGGTGTGCGCGTCGAACGACACGTACGGGGTGACCGGGATGCCCTCGGCGCGCAGCGCCCGCTTCATCGCCACCTTGTTCATGCCGACCGCCGAGGCGAGGACGCCGCACCCGACGTACGGCACGTTCAGCGACTCCAGCAGCCCCTGCACCACACCGTCCTCGCCGTACGGGCCGTGCAGGACCGGGAAGACAACGTCCAGCTCGGCGTGCACCGCGCCGGGGGCGTTACCGGCGAACACCTGCACGACGCCCGGACGCGGACCGGCCCGCAACTCGACGGCCGGCCCGGTCACCACCAGGTGGTCGTCGATGGCCCGCTCGCCGGCCGGCCGGTCCCGCAACTCGGCCAGCAGCGCGTCGGGCATCAGCCGAAGACCGCCGCTGCGGGTCACCCCGATGGCGACCGTGCGGTATCCACCGCCGGCCAGCGCACGGGCCACCCCGAGCGCGGACGCACAGGAGACCTCGTGCTCCGCCGACGGTCCACCAAACAGAATTCCGATCCGAACTGGCGCGCTCACGCCGCCGCCCCTTTCCCAGTCGCCAGGTCGGCGGATCGCGGGGCCATCAACCGGGCCACCAGCGCCGCCTCCACGTTTCCGCCGGTCAGCACCACGCCGACCGTCCGCTGCCGGTCCCGCTCCGACGGAAGCCGGAGAGCGCCGGCCAGGCCGGCCGCCCCGGACGGCTCGGCGAGCACCTTGAGCTCGGTCAGGATCAGCCGGAACGCCGCCGCGATCTCGTCGTCGTCGACCCGGACCACCCCGCGCAGCGTGTTCCGCACGATGGCGAACGGCAGCTCACCGACGCAGGACGGCCGCAGCCCGTCCGCGATGGTGGGCGCCGGCGCGACCGGTACCCGAACACCTGCCGCCAGGCTGCGGGCGAGCGAGTCGCAGCCCACCGGCTCCACGCCGTACACCTCGATGCCGGAGCCGGCGGCGGCCAGGAACGCGCCGGCCACCCCGCCACCACCACCGACCGGTACGACAAGCGCGTCCAACGGCGTCCCCGCCCGCTCGGCCTCCTCGATCAGCTCCAGGCTGGCCGTGCCCTGCCCGGCGATCACGTCCGGATGGTCGTACGCGTCGACGACGGGGTGGCCGCTCTCGTCGCTGAGTGCGTCGGCCACCGTCACCCGCTCCTCGACTCCGGTGCCGGCGAACACCACCCGCGCCCCCGCCGCGTGCGCCCGGTCGACCTTCGTCGGTGCCGCGTCGAGCGGCAGCACCACTGTCGCGGCGAGCCCGTGCTGCCGGGCGGCCAGCGCCACCGCCACCGCATGGTTGCCGGTGCTCTGCGCGATCACCCCGCTGTGGCCGGCCGCGGCGAGGCGGCCAACCGCGCGCAGCGCGCCCCGCATCTTGTAGGAGCCGCCGTTCTGGAGGTTCTCGGCCTTGAGCAGGACCCGCGCCCCGGCAAGCTCGTCGATCACCGGGGACCGCAGCACGGGTGTGCGGACCACCCGGCCGGCGAGCCAGCGGCTGGCCTCCTCGACATCGGCCCGGACCTGACCAACGCTGCGTGTCATCGTCTCTCCTTTTTCGGGCACACCACAGGCGGGATCCAGCGGTACGTGGACCCCGGGGACGGTGGGTGGAAGTGTCAGGTCACGGTGGGTAGCTGGACGTCGACCCGCAGGCCGCCGTACTCGGCGGGTCGGGCCGCGATGATGCCGTCGTGCGCCTGCGTGATCGAGCGGGCGATGGCCAGGCCCAGACCGGCCCCGCCGCCCTGCGAGGTCCGGTCCCGGGCGAGCCGGCGGAACGGCTCGAACAGCCCGGCCACCGCCTCGGCCGGCACGGGCTGGCCGGTGTTCACCACTGACAGCGCGGGCACGCCGCCCACCAGGACGGTCAGCGAGCCGCCCGGCCGGTTGTACTTGATCCCGTTCTCCACCAGGTTGGTGACCAGGCGCTCCAGCAGCACCCGCTCGCCGACGACGACCCGGGGTTCGAGATGGGTCTCCACGGTGACCCCGGCGTCCCGGGCCCGGTCCAGGTACCCGGCCAGCACCGCCTCCACGATCGTGTCCAACCGCTGCGGTATCCGCGAACGGAGGCCCTGGTCACTCTCGCTGAGCGCGAGCAGACCCTCGATCAGGCGTTCGTTGCGTTCGTTGGTCTCCAGCAGCTGGCCGGTCAACAACTCCAACTGCTCGCCGGTGAGCGCCCTGGCCATGCCGACCTCGATGAGCGTCCGCTGCACCGCCAGCGGCGTCCGCAGCTCGTGCGAGGCGTTCGCGGCGAACCGTCGCTGCCCCTCGTACCCGGCGGAGACGCGTTCCATCATCTCGTCGATCGCCCGGGACAACCGGGCCAACTCGTCGCGCCCCCGGGGCCGGATCCGGTGACCGAGGTTCTGCGGGCCGAGGTGCCCGATCGGCCCGGCCAGGTCGGCGACCGGGCGCAGACACCACACCGCGGCGAACCAGAGCCCCACCAGGGCGGCCACTGTCACGAGCAGGACGGCCACCAGGGGCAGCACGAACGCCCCCGGGCGCACGTTGCCGCAGACCGTCGACAACCCGGGGATGGGCAGATCACAGAACTGCTGCCCCCAGGTCCAGGTCACCCCGGCCAGCCACTTGCCGATCGCCGGCAGCACCGGCCCGGCCAGCAGCGCCAGCAGGCTCACCAGCAGCACCCGACGTCGGGGCGTCCAGCTCACGCCGTCCCGCCGATGCAATAGCCGACCTTCGGAACGGTGTGGATGATCGCGGGATCGCCGAGCTTCTTGCGCAGGGTCATCACGGTGACCCGTACGGCGTTGGTGAACGGGTCGGCGAACTCGTCCCAGGCCTGCTCCAGCAGCTCCTCGGCGCTGACCACCTGACCGTCCGCGCGCAACAGCACGTGCAGCACCGCGAACTCCTTCGGGCTCAACGCGAGCGGGCGGCCGTCCCGGGTGGCCAGGTGTCGGCCTACGTCCAACGCCAGGCCGCCCCGGGCCAGCACCGGTGGCAGCGCCGGCGTGGACCGTCGGCCGAGGGCCTGCACCCGGGCCACCAGCTCGGCGAAGGCGAACGGTTTGGTCAGGTAGTCGTCCGCGCCGAGGCCCAGACCCTCCACCCGGTCCCGGATGCCGGCCGCCGCGGTGAGCAGCAGCACCCGCGTGCCGACCTGGGAGGTGGCGATGCTGCGGCACACCTCGTCGCCGGTGTGCCCCGGCATGTCCCGGTCCAGCACCGCGACGTCGTACCGGTTCACCCCGACCCGCTCCAGCGCACCGTCACCGTCGTAGCAGACGTCGACGGCCATCGAGAGGCGGCGCAGCCCTTCGGCCACCGTGTCCGCCAACAACCGCTCGTCATCCGCCACCAGCACCCGCACGTTTCCGCTCCCCCGATTTCGGCTTGCCCGGCATACCGTCGCAGGCCCGGGTTAAGGGTTCTGTAAGCACCCGCCGCAGCCATCCTCCACGGGAGTGTCCAGCGGGCAAACCACCGCAAGCCAGAGGATGTCGACTTCGTACCCCGCCTACGTCATCCGCGCCGTCCGTCCCCGACGACGGTGACGGTTGGCGCTCAGGGGTGTGCTGCGTCACGATGGGGGCCGAGGAGGTCGCCCGATGGCTGACCCGTGGCTCGCCCTGGAGTTCGGCGTCGATCCGGCAGAACGGATCGCGCAGGTCGGCGCCGCTCACGAAGCCTTCCTGACCGCCGGGGCGGCACCACACCGGGTGCGGGAGGTGGTCCGGCGCTCCTGGGAACGTTCGGCACGGCTCGACCCCGAGGCCACCCCGCCGGTCGACCTGGCCGACGACGCGCTGGCCGCGTACCGGGCGGTCCACCCACTGGCCCGGGTGCTGCCGCTGTTCCGGGACCTGCTCGGCGGCATCGCCCAGGACGGGGCGCACCTGATGGCGGTCTGCGACGCCCACGGGCGGCTGCTCTGGGTCGAGGGGCATCCAGGTGTGCTCCGGCACGCCGAACGGATGAACTTCGTGCCCGGCGCCCGTTGGGACGAGACGCACGCCGGCACCAACGCGCCCGGCACCGCGCTGGCCGTCGACCACAGCGTGCAGATCTTCGCCACCGAGCACTTCCGTCGCCAGGTCCAGCGGTGGACCTGCGCCGCCGCGCCCATCCACGACCCCGTCACCGGGCGGCTGCTCGGCGCGATCGACATCACCGGCGGGGACCACCTGGCCAACCCGCAGAGCCTGGCGCTGGTCCGGGCCACCGCCCGGGCCGCCGAGGCGCAGCTCGCTGCCGACCGACCGCCGGAGCCCGGCGTCGCCACCGTGACCTCGCTCGGCCGGGACGAGGCGGAGCTGCGGTTCGACGGCAGACGAATCCGGCTCGGCCGACGGCACAGCGAACTGCTGGTGCTGCTGATCCAGCACCCTGAGGGGCGCACCGGCGAACAGCTCGGCCTCGACCTGTACGGCGACGACCGGATTCGCCCGGTCACACTGCGCGCCGAACTGTCCCGGTTACGCCGGGTGCTCGGCCCGGAGTTGCTCGACTCCCGCCCGTACCGGCTGCGCAGGGCCGTCCACGCCGACTTCACCACCGTCGCCGACCGGTTGGACCAGGGCGATCCGGCGGGCGCCCTCGACGCGTACACCGGGTCGTTGCTGCCCGGGTCGGACGCGCCGGGAGTGACGCGACTGCGCCGGCTGATCGACGGCCAGCTCCGCGCGGCGGTGCTGGCCGCCGGCGACCCGGCGCTGCTCGCGGCCTGGACCGCGACGCCGGCCGGCGCCGACGACCTGGCCGCCTGGCAGGCCCTGGCGCAGGCCCTGCCGGCGGGCGCGCCGCGTCGGCCCCTCGCCCTCGCGCGCATCGACCAGCTCGCCGGGGAGTACGACCTCGCGCGCGCAACGTGGCTGCAACGTCGCTGAAACTACCGTCGCCGTCGGCACACCCGCACAACGACGGCGGAGGTAACCATGACGCGCTACGACGCGCCCACCCACTGGCAGTCCCGTTACGACCACTACATCGGCGGCGAGTACGTCAAGCCGCACGGCGGCGCCTACTTCGAGAACCCGACGCCGGTCACCGGGCAGACCTTCACCGAGGTCGCCCGGGGCACCGCACCCGACGTGGAGAAGGCCCTCGACGCCGCACACGGCGCCGCCGACGCCTGGGGGCGCACCTCGGTGGCCGAACGGGCGCTGATCCTCAACCGGATCGCCGACCGGATGCAGGAGAACCTGGAATCCCTGGCCGTGGCCGAGAGCTGGGAGAACGGCAAGCCGGTCCGGGAGACCCTCGCTGCCGACATCCCGCTCGCCATCGACCACTTCCGGTACTTCGCCGGGGCGATCCGGGCCCAGGAGGGCTCCCTCGGCGAAATCGACGACGACACCGTGGCGTACCACTTCCACGAACCACTCGGCGTGGTCGGGCAGATCATCCCGTGGAATTTCCCGATCCTGATGGCCACCTGGAAGCTCGCACCCGCGCTGGCCGCCGGCAACGCCGTGGTGCTCAAGCCGGCCGAGCAGACACCGGCGTCGATCCACTACTGGTTGTCGCTGGTGGCGGACCTGCTGCCGCCCGGAGTGCTGAACATCGTCAACGGCTTCGGTGTGGAGGCCGGTAAACCGCTGGCGTCCTCGGCCCGGGTCGCGAAGGTGGCCTTCACCGGTGAGACCACCACCGGGCGGCTGATCATGCAGTACGCCAGTGAGAACATCAAGCCGGTCACCCTGGAGTTGGGCGGCAAGAGCCCGAACATCTTCTTCGACGACGTCAGTCTTGCTGCGGATGACTTCCTGGACAAGGCGCTGGAAGGCTTCACCATGTTCGCGCTCAACCAGGGCGAGGTCTGCACCTGCCCGTCCCGGGCGCTGATCCAGCAGGGCCACTACTCGGACTTCCTCGCCGCGGCGGTGGACCGCACGAAGGCGATCGTCGCCGGACACCCCCTGGACACCGACACGATGATCGGGGCGCAGGCATCCAACGACCAGTTGGAGAAGATCCTGTCCTATCTCGACATCGGCCGCAAAGAGGGCGCCCGGGTGCTCACCGGCGGCTCGCGCGCGGATCTGGGCGGCGAGTTGTCCGGCGGGTACTACGTCGAGCCGACAATCTTCGAGGGCGACAACTCGATGCGGATCTTCCAGGAGGAGATCTTCGGGCCGGTGGTCTCGGTGACCTCCTTCGCCGACCTCGACGACGCCGTGAAGATCGCCAACGACACCCTGTACGGGCTGGGCGCGGGGGTGTGGAGCCGGGACATGAACACCGCGTACCGGGCCGGGCGGGCCATCCAGGCCGGGCGGGTGTGGACCAACTGCTACCACGCGTACCCGGCGCACGCCGCGTTCGGCGGGTACAAGCAGTCCGGCATCGGTCGGGAGAACCACAAGATGATGCTGGAGCACTACCAGCAGACGAAGAATCTGCTGGTCAGCTACTCCACCAAGAAGCTCGGCTTCTTCTGATGCCGGTCGTCTCCGTCACCCCCGCCGCGGCCGAGTTGATCCGGTCGCTGCGGGGGCGGCACGGGCCGCTGATGTTCCACCAGTCCGGTGGCTGCTGCGACGGCAGCGCTCCGATGTGCTTCCCGGCGGGCGAGTTCCGCACCGGCGCGTCCGACGTGCTGCTCGCCTCCCTCGCCGTCGACGGGGTGGCTGAGCCGGTCGAGTTCTGGATGTCGACGTCCCAGTGGGAGTTGTGGAAACACACCACGCTGACCGTCGACGTGGTCCCCGGCCGAGGCAGCGGCTTCTCCCTGGAGGCCCCCGAAGGCGTCCGCTTCCTCATCCGCTCCCACCTAGCCCCCTGAACCCGAGCCCCACCCCACCCCACCCTCCCGCCCGCCCGCCGCCCGCCGCCCCCGCCCCGCCCCCACCCGCCGCGTCGATCAAGGAGTTGTGGTGGGCGGATGACACTTGAATGCACCTTTTGTCAGGCACCACAACTGCATGATCGACGCCGTTCAGGGGGGCGCGGGGCGCGGGGCGCGGGGCACGGGGGCGGGGCGGGTTTAGCGGGCATCCAGGAGGGGTTGGTGGGGGTTCCACGGTGGCCCGCCCACGACGTCGCGGCGGCGGCGGGCTATCGCTGACAGTGCTTCCAGGACCACCCGGTTGCCCAGGTAGGCGGTGATGTCGGCGTGGTCGTACGGCGGGGCGACCTCGACCACGTCCACTCCGACCACCGGCAGCTCGTAGCAGACCCGGCGGACCGCGTCGAGCAGTTGCCGGGAGGTCAGGCCGCCCGGTTCGGGGGTGCCGGTGCCGGGGGCCATCCCAGGGTCGACAACGTCCACGTCGACGGAGAGGAAGACCCCCTCGCACTCGTCGACGGCGATCTCGAACGCCTCGGTGAGGCAGGTGTCGAGCCCGCGGGCGACCAGCTCGGTCATCTCGTACGAGCGCATGTGCTGCTGCGCCATCCAGGACAGGATGTCCGGGCCGGGCCAGTAGCCGCGCAGCCCGATCTGGAGGAACCGGTCGCCGCGTACGGCACCGGATTCGATGAGGCGGCGCATCGGCTGCCCGTGCCCGTGCAGCGAGCCGAACTCGATCTCACCGGTGTCGGCGTGCGCGTCGAAGTGCACGAGCGACACCCGACCATGTCCGTGTTGGCGGGCGACGCCGGTCGCGTCCGGCAGCGCGATGGAGTGGTCCCCGCCGAGCACGATCGGGATGGCGCCGGAGGACGACACGGCGTACACCGCCGACTCCAGCGCGGCCAGTGACCGTTCGATGTCGCCGGAGAACATCTCGACGTCGCCGGCGTCGTACACCCGAAGGTCGCGCAGCGCGTCGACGCGCAGCGCGAGGGACGGGCGGGAGCCGTCGTGGGGCAGGTAGCAGGCCTGACGGATCGCCGACGGCCCGAACCGTGTGCCGGGCCGGTGCGAGGTGCCGCCGTCGAAGGGCGCGCCGACGATGACGACGTCGGCGTCCGCGTACGACGACGGGTCGTCGAGCGCGCACCGGTCCACCCCGAGGAAGGTGACGTCCGGGCCGTACATGGCGCCGTAGCGGCTCATCGCTCCTCCATCCCCCAGGGCGAGCCGTAGCTGGTCAGCAGGTCGAGGAAGGGCGTCGGGGGTAGGGCCTCCGGCCCGAGCACGCCGACGCCGGACCACGCGCCGGTGGCGAGCAGTTCCAGCGCCACCACCGGGTTGACCGCGGTCTGCCAGACGACCGCCTGGTGGCCGTACTCGCGCATTGACCACTCGTTGTCGACCACGTGGTAGAGGTAGACCTCCCGGGGCTGCCCGTCCGGGCCCAGGCCACGCACCCAGGTGCCGGCGCAGGTCTTGCCGCGCATCCGCTCGCCGAGGGTGGCCGGGTCGGGCAGGCAGGCCGCGACCACGTCCCGCGGCGACACCTGGACGCCGCGCACGCTGACCGGCGTCGTCGAGTCCAGTCCGAGCTTGTGCAGCGTCTTCAGCACGTCGATGAACTCGTCGCCGAGGCCGTACTTGAAGGTGACCCGGCGGGCCTTGACCCAGCGCGGGATGAGCAGCACCTCCTCGTGCTCTACGTTGACGCACTCGACCGGCCCGATTCCCTCCGGGAAGTCGAAGACCTCCGGCTCACTGAACGGCTCGGTCGTGTACCAGCCGCGGTCGGCCTCCCAGACCACGGGCGGGTTGAGGCACTCCTCGATCGTGGTCCAGATGGAGAACGAGGGCGCGAAGTCGTAGCCGTCGACGGTCAGGTTCGCCCCGTCCCGGACGCCGATCTCGTCGATCTCGCTGAACAGCTCGTCGGCGGCGTAGCGGGCGAAGATGTCGGACAGGCCGGGCTCGATGCCGATGCCGCCGAGCGCGAGCCGGCCGGCCGCCGCCCACCGGTCGGCGACGGCGAACTGGTCGTCGCCGAGCTTCACTCCGGTCTCGGCGTAGGGGCGGGACGGATGCGGGTGGGACAGCGACATGGCCATGTCGAGGTAGTCCGCGCCGGCCGCGAACGCGCCGTCGAAGATGGGCATGACGAAGCGCGGGTCGACGGCGTTGAGCACGTGGGTGATCCGGTGCTCCCGGCACAGCGCGGTGACCGCGTCGGCCGAGGAGGCGTCCACCTGGGCGGCGACGAAGCGGTCGCCGTGCCCGGCCACCGCGCGGGCGGCGCGGTCCGGGTCATGGTCGGCGACCACCATCGTCTCGAAGAAGGAGCGTCGGGCGGCGATGGCTACGGCGGCGGAGCCGACGCCACCGGCGCCGACGAGCAGGACACGCATCAGGAATCAAACCCCAAACCAAGACGATCGAGAGTACGGAGCCACAGGTCGCGACGGCCCTCATGCGCATCGGCGCGGGCCATCGACCGGCGGGTGAGATTGATGCCGACCGCGCGGACGGGTTCCGGCGGGAACGGCAGGGGCTTGCGGCGGACCAGATCGAGCCGGGTCAGCGGGGTGTCCCCGCCGGCCAGCAGGTCGAGCAGCACCCGGGCCGAGAAGCGGGTGGCGCCGACGCCGAGGCCGGTGTAGCCGGCCGCGTACGCCAGTCGACCGCCGAACGCGGTCCCGTAGAACGGGCAGAACCGGGTGCAGGTGTCGATGACGCCGCCCCAGCGGTGACTGAAGCGCACGTCGGCGAGCTGCGGGAACGTGGTGAAGAAGTGGTTGGCGAGGGCGGTGAAGGTGGCCGGGCGTTGCTCCAGCTTCGGGGCGACCCGGTTGCCGTAGTGGTAGACGGCGTCGTAGCCGCCGAAGAGGATCCGCCCGTCGCGGGTGATCCGGTAGTAGTGGAATTGGTTGCCGGTGTCGGCCAGCCCCTGCCGGTGGCGCCAGCCGATCGCGTCGCGCTGCGCCGGGCTGAGCGGCTCGGTCATCAGCACGTGGTCGTAGACGGGCACCACGTACGCGCGCAGCCGGCGCAGCAGTGGCGGGAACGCGTTGGTGGCCAGCACGACCCGGCGGGCGCGTACCGAGCCGGGGCGGCCGGCGGCCCGGGTGTCGGCCCGGCCAGGGTCGGCCGGGTGGGTGGCGGGATCGGTGCCCAGGGTGCTGGCGTGCAACGCGGCCCGGTCGGCGCGCAGCCCGGTGACCCGGGTGTGCTCGTGCACGCGTACGCCGAGGTCGAGGCAGGCGCGGCGCAGCCCCCAGGCCAGCTTCGCCGGGTCCACCATGGCCACCCGGTCGGCGTCGACCATGCCACCCAGGTACGTCGGCGAGTTCACCTCGGCACGCACCTCGTCGGTGTCGAGCAGCCGCACCCGGTGGCCGTACCGGCGGGCCAGCTCGGCGTCGGCGGCCAACCCGTCGAGCTGGTACGGCTCGACGGCGACGGCCAGTTCGCCGGTGCGCTCGAAGTCGCAGTCGATGTCGAACTCCGCGACGGTGGCGGCGATCGCGTCCAGGTTGGCGCGGCCGAGGCGTTCCAGCTCGCCGATCTCGCCGGGAAACCGGTCGACGCCGTTGGCCAGGCCGTGGGTGAGCGAGGCGGCACAAAACCCGCCGTTGCGCCCGGAGGCGGCCCACCCGCAGGTGCCGGCGTCGACGAGCAGCACGTCACGGTCCGGCTCGGCGCGCTTGGCCTCCAGGGCGGCCCAGAGCCCGCCGTACCCGCCGCCGATCACCAGCAGGTCGGCGGTCTGCGCGCCGGTGAGCGGCGGCAGCGGGTCGGGCCGCTCCTTGCGGTCGAGCCAGTACGGCACGGGCGCCGCGTCGGCCAGCGCCCGGCCGACGTGCGCGGGCGTCACGACGGCCGCCCTCGCGCCCAGGGCGGTTGGCCGTCGGCAGGGCAGCCATCCCGATCAGCGCGCCGGCCCGCGGTCATGACGGCCGCCGCGCCTGCGGTGTCGCCCCGGCCAGCAGGTTCGCGCGGCGAGCACGCCGCCCGCGCAGCGAGCTGAGCCCGACCAGCAGCAGCGCGATGGCGAACATCGCGGTGCCGATGACGTTGACCTGCGGCGGGATGCCCCGCTGGGCAGCGCCCCAGACGTACATGGGGAACGTGACGGTCGTGCCGGCGTTGAAGTTCGTGATGATGAAGTCGTCGAAGCTCAACGAGAACGCCAGCAGCGCGGCGGACACGATGCCGGGCAGCACCAGCGGCAGGGTGATCCGCCGGAAGGTCTGCCACTCGTTGGCGTAGAGGTCCATGGCGGCCTCCTCCAGCCGCCGGTCCATTCCGGCGAGCCGCGCCTTGACCGTCACCACCACGAACGACACGCAGAACATCACGTGCGCGATGACGATGGTCCAGAAGCCCTGCGGCACCCCGGCCGAGACGAACAGGGCCAGCAGCGACGTGCCCATCACCAGCTCCGGTGTGGCCATCGGCAGGAAGATCAGCACGTTGATGCCGGACCGGCCGCGGAAGCGGTGCCGGACCAGCGCGAACGCCATCAGGGTGCCGAGCACGGTGGCGACCACCGTGGCGATGAAACCGATCTGCACGCTGCGCACGACCGCGTCGCACATGTCGGAGGTGGCGCAGGGCTGCCGCCAGTTGTCCAGGGTGAACTCGTTGAAGTCGTACGACAGGCGGCTCGACGGCCGGTTGAACGACAGCCCGGCCACCACCAGGATCGGCAGCGACAGGTAGCCGAGCACCAGCAGCGCCACGATCATCACCCAGCGGTCGGCCAGCCAGCGGGAAACCCTCACAGCACCTCCTCCGTGCCGGCCCTGCGCAGGTAGCCGAAGACCACCGCGAGGATCGCCGCCATCAGCAGGAACGACAGCGCTGCGCCCTGCGGGTAATCCAGCCGGACCAGGAACGCCGAGTCGATGACGTTGCCGATCATGTATTCGTTCGGGGTGCCGAGCAGTTCGGCGTTGATGTAGTCGCCGCTGGCCGGGATGAAGAACAGCAGCGTGCCGGCGACCAGGCCGGGCATGGACAACGGCAGGGTCACCCGGCGGAACGCCTGGACGCCGCTCGCGTACAGGTCGCTCGCCGCCTCCAACAGCCGGGGGTCCAGCCGCTCCAGGCTCGCGTACAGCGGCAGCACCAGAAACGGCAGGAAGTTGTACGTCAGGCCGAGCACCACAGCGAACGGCGTGGCCAGCAGCCGGCCGTCCGGCGCGAGCAGGTGCACGTCGCGCAGCAGACCGACCAGTGCGCCGTTGTCCGACAGGATCGTCTTCCAGGCCAGCGTGCGGACCAGGAAGCTGGTGAACATCGGCGCGACCACGCACACCAGCAGCAGGTTCTTCCACCGGCCGGCCTTCTGCGCGATGGCGTACGCCAGCGGGTAGCCGAGCAGCAGCGCCAGCACCAGGGCCAGCCCGGCGTAGCCGAACGAGCGCAGCAGCTGCGGCCAGTACGCCTGCACGACGTCCGGATAGTTGCCGAACGCCCACGTCATCGCGTACCCGGTGGAGAGCGATCCGCTGGGGTCGTAGAGGCTCGCCGCGGCCAGTTGCAGCAGCGGCACGCCGAAGAACACCAGCAGCCAGACCGCGCCGGGCAGCAGCAACAGGTACGGCAGGAGCCGGAACCGCACGGACCGGGCGGCCGGTGGCGGCGGCAGCTGCCCCGGTTTGGTGGGGGCCAGGAGGGTCATGACGACGCGCCCACCGGCTCGTCGAGCACCGGCGTGGTCCGGTCGGTGTCGGCGGCGTCGCGGGCCAGCAGGAACGCGTGGCGCGGATCCCAGTACGCCACGGCCTCGCTGCCCACCGGCACCCGCGCCTCCGCGCCGTTGTTCGCCGCGAAGACCGACAACTCGGTGCCCCAACCGGTGCGCAGCAGATACTGCGTGCTGACCCCCACGTAGGAGGCGTCGGTGACCACCCCGGTGACCAGTTGGTGTCCTTGGGGGACCTGGTCGGCGGAGCCGACCAGATGCAGCTTCTCCGGGCGTACCCCCAGGTGGACCGGACCCCGGTCGACGCGCGACCGGCCGGCGGGCACCGAGAAGCGCGCGCCGTGCGCCGTCACCGCCACCTCGCCGCCGCTCGTTCCGGCGGCCTCGCCGGCGAGCAGGTTGGACTGGCCGAGGAAGTTCGCCACGAACGCGGTGGCCGGGAACTCGTAGAGGTCGGCCGGGGCGCCCTGCTGCTCGATCCGGCCGGCGTTCATCACCGCGACGGTGTCGGCCATGGTCATGGCCTCCTCCTGGTCGTGGGTGACGTGCACGAAGGTGATGCCGACCTCGGTCTGGATGCGCTTCAGCTCGATCTGCATCTGCCGGCGCAGCTTCAGGTCGAGAGCGCCGAGCGGCTCGTCGAGCAGCAGCACCTGCGGCTGGTTGATCAGTGCGCGGGCCAGCGCGACCCGCTGCTGCTGACCGCCGGAGAGCTGGGCGGGGCGGCGGCTGCCGTAGCCGTCGAGCTGCACCAGCGACAGCATCCGCCGGACCTGGTCGTCGACCGAGCGGATGCCGCGTCGGCGCAGCCCGAAGGCCACGTTCTCGAAGATGGTGAGGTGCGGAAAGAGCGCGTAGCTCTGGAAGACGGTGTTGACCGGCCGCTTGTACGGTCGCAGCCGGGCGATGTCGGTGTCGCCGAGCAGCACCTGGCCGCTTGTCGGCTCCTCCAGCCCGGCGATCATCCGCAGGGTGGTGGTCTTGCCGCAGCCGGACGCGCCGAGCAGCGCGAAGAACGAGCCCTGCGGGATCGTCAGGCTGAGGTCGTCGACGGCGGTGAAGACGCCGAACCGCTTGGTGAGGTCGGCCAGGCGCAGATCGCCGGCGGGTGTCTCGCGTGTCATCGTCATCACGCCCCGATGACCTGCTGGAACTTGCCCTCGTACTCCTTCTCCTGCTTCTCGTCCAGGGCCATGAACACCTTGGACCTCGAGAGCAGCGTTTCGTCGGGGAAGATCAGCGGGTTGGCGGCCAGCTCGGGGTCGATCTTCTCCATCTCGGCCTGGGCGCCCTTGACCGGACAGATGTAGTTGACGTACGCGGCGAGCTTCGCCGCGGCCGCCGGCTCGTAGTAGTAGTTGATCAGCGCTTCGGCGTTGGCCTTGTGGGTGGCCTTGTTCGGGACCATCATGTTGTCGCTGAACAGCATCACGCCGGAGTCCGGGGCGACGAACCGCACCTTTTCGTTCTCGCTGGAGAGCTGGATGACGTCCCCGGACCAGCCGATGCACGCGGCGATGTCGCCCTTGGCCAGGTCGGGTGCGTAGTCGTTGCCGGTGAACTTGCGGATCTGCCCGGAGTCGACGGCCTTCTTGAGCTTGTTGAGGGCGTCGTCGAACTGGGCGGCGGTGAAGTTCGCCGGATCGTGCCCGTTCGACCCGAGCAGCAGGCCCATGGTGTCGCGCATCTCGCTGAGCGCGGTCACCTTGCCCTTGAGGTCGGGGCGGGTGAGCAGTTCGTCGACAGTGCGCAGTTCCTTCGTGACGTTGCCGTTGTACGCCAGTCCGGCGAGGCCGGACTGCCACGGGATGGAGATCCGGTTTTCGCTGTCGAAGGGGCGGTTGATCAGCGACGGAAGCAGGTTGGCCTGGACGTTCGGAATCTTCGCCGGGTCGAGCTTCTGGATCCAGCCGAGCCGGATCATCCGGGCCGCCATCCAGTCGGTCAGCACGATGATGTCCCGGTTGGTGCTCTGGCAGGCGGCGAGCTGGTTCTGCACCTTGCCGAAGAACTCGTTGTTGTCGTTGATGTCCTCGGTGTAGGTGACCTGGATGCCGGTCTTCGTGATGAACTCGTCCAGGCTCGGCCGCTTGGACTCGTCCTTCTCATCCACGTCCATGTACTGCGGCCAGTTGGAGAAGGCAAGTTTCTTCTCGGTGCCGGAGAGATCTTCGCTGACGCAGCCGGCCTCGGTCTGTTGCGCGCCCTTGGTGCCGCAGCCGGCAAGGCTGCCGCCCATGGTGAGCAGGGCGGCCGAACCGAGAGTGCCGGTGAGCAGTCCACGCCGGGAGAGGGGCCGGAGGGGAGTACGCATGACGACTCCTAGTCGGGTCATCGTCGGCGGGCGGGACGGGGGAGGCGCGCGCCGGCGGGAATGTCGGGAGGCTCAAGTACCAGGGACGACTGATCCTGACATGAGAGACCCTCTCTCACAAGGGATTCCGTTGCGGGGTTAGCGATGCACGACGAAATACGCCAGACTGCGCGGGGACACACGCACGACATCACGATTCAGGACACGGGGAGCGCACGATGACGAACCGGCAGCATGACAACGGCAACGGCGGTCGACGCGTCGCTGTACGTGAAGGTGCCAGTCACGCTCTGCTGGACGACGTGGCCAAGCAGATCATCGAACAGCTCCAGGAGGACGGCCGACGGCCGTACGCGACGATCGGCAAAGCCGTCGGCCTCTCCGAGGCGGCGGTCCGCCAGCGGGTCCAGCGGCTCCTCGACTCGGGCGTCATGCAGATCGTCGCGGTGACCGATCCGCTCCAGCTCGGCTTCCCCCGCCAGGCGATGATCGGGCTGCGTACCGACGGCGACCTGGAGGCGGTGGCCGACCGGCTGGCCGAGCTGGACGAGGTCGACTACGTGGTCATCACCGCCGGGTCGTTCGACCTGCTCACCGAGGTGGTCTGCCGCAACGACGACCACCTGCTGGAGATCCTGCAACGACTGCGCGCGGTGCCCGGCGTGCTCGCCACCGAAGCGTTCGTCTACCTCAAACTCCGCAAGCAGACCTACACCTGGGGTACGGCCTGACGCGCTTTTGATGGCGCTTGATCGACTCGGGGCTTGATCGACTCGGCTTTCAGGAAGTCGGGGTGTCCGGGTGGTCCTGATACCCCGGTTTCCGTGATCCCGAGTGGGTCAGCGTGCCGTTGCCCGGACTGCGTCGACGAACGACGTCCAGGCGGTCGGGGCGAAGGTCAGGGTGCCACCGTCGCGGTCCTTGCTGTCCCGCACCAGCACTCGACCGGGCAGGTTGTCGGCCACCTCGACGCAGTTTCCGCCGTTGTTGCTGCTGCGGGTAGCGGTGCGCCAACGGGCGTCGGTCATGTCACGCCTGCCGCAACTGCTCGACGAAGGAACGCCAACTGGTCGGGGCGAAGGTCAGGGTGCCACCGTCGCGGTCCTTGCTGTCGCGCACCAGCACCCGACCGGGCAGGTTGTCGGCCACCTCGACGCAGGCACCGCCGTTGTTGCTGCTGCGGGTCGAGGTGCGCCAGCGCGCGTCGGTCATGTCCATGTCGTGGCCACTTCCCTGATCAGCTCGATCGACTGGCGTCGGGGCAGCGCCTCACCGGTGACGCTCTCCCATCTGCGTCCCAGGCTAGCGACGTCGAGAGGATTGGTCACGATCTGACCGCGGAGCTGGTTGTCGAGATACGCCAATTCCGTCCCGTCGGACAGGCGTCCCAGAATGAACGGTCCGGCCAGGCCGGTGTGCCACGGACTCTCGGTGGGGATGACCCGGACCTGCACGTGCTCCCACTCCGCCGCCGCGGCGAGGTGCCGGAGTTGCCCAGCCATCATCGAGCCGTCGCCGACCGGGCGGCGCAACACCACCTCGTCGATTACCGCCACGAGCTGGGGTGGGGAATCGCGGCAGAGGACCGCCTGCCGGTCGACGCGGCTCGCCACGATCTGGTCCACTTCGGTGGGCGGGACCAGCCCGCCGGTGCTCAGGACCGCGCGGGCGTACCCCTCGGTCTGGAGCAGGCCCGGCACGAGCAGCGGCTCGTACCACCGAATGCCGGTCGCGTCCTGTTCCAGCTCGGCCCACGGCCGGAACCAGGGCAGATCGCGGCGGCGGAACGGCTCCGGCCAGAGGTCGGCCGCGTCCCGGCGTAGGACCTCGGCCACCGCGATCCGGGTACGCGGGTGCGGTATGCGCCCCGCGGCGAGCCACCTCGCCGCCGTCTTGGGGTCGACGCGGACCTTCTCGGCCAGCGACTCGACCGTCTCCCCCGCTTCGGCCATCGCCACCCGCAACGCCTCGTTCGCCATTCGGATCCTCCCGCCCGCCGGCACACACCACAACTCCGCTCGGTACGGAGCGCCGATCCGCGTCATGCACGCTGCGCCGCACCGCGCGGTCCAGAGCGCCGCCCCGCTCGGTGCACGCTGCGCCGCACGATAGCCACGGTGAGTGTCGATGTCTCCGGCCTACCGGCGTGTTGTGGTGGAACGTGTTGGCGTGCGTTCAGGACGCCCCCCGAGCGCCCCCGGGGTGTCCCACCAGCGTCCCGACACCCACCTCGCACCGGCCCTGCCGATGATCCACTCGACGTCGCCGAAATCGGGGTATCAACCACGCCCCGATGCCACCACATCGGCGATCCGGAGTGGATCAACCCTGAGGCGCGGGCGAACGCCGGCGCAGGCCAGGCGGGTGCCCCACATCTGGGGCAGCTCGACAGGGCTGGCACCCCATACGAGCAGGCCACGCAGCGTTGCGAAATCCGTTGCCGAGCGTGCCACCGCTCGCTGATTCCGTCGCGGTCAGCCCATCACGCCACTGATACCACTTGCCTAAGAGCCCGAGACTGTGCGATAACCGTTGCAGAGCGGCCGGCTTCACCCCTTTGACCGGCCCGACGACCGATGGGGCTGACATGGCCAACGCCACCGACCACCTCTGGATGCACTTCACCCGGATGGCGAGCTACTCCGCCGGCGAGGTGCCGACCATCGTGCGCGGCGAGGGCGCGTACATCTGGGACGCGCAGGGCCGCCGCTACCTCGACGGGCTCGCCGGGCTGTTCGTGGTCAACGCCGGTCACGGCCGCACCGAGCTGGCCGAGGCCGCCGCCAAGCAGGCCGGTGAGCTGGCGTACTTCCCGCTGTGGTCGTACGCGCACCCGAAGGCGGTCGAGCTGGCCGAGAAGATCGCCTCGCTCACCCCGGGCGACCTCAACCGGGTCTTCTTCACCACCGGCGGCTCGGAGGCCGTCGAGGCCGCGTGGAAGCTGGCCCGGGCCTACTTCAAGCGCACCGGTCAGCCCAACAAGCACAAGGTGGTCAGCCGCTACATCGCCTACCACGGCACCTCGATGGGCGCGTTGTCGATCACCGGCCTGCCCGGCATCAAGAGCGACTTCGAGCCGCTGGTGCCCGGTGGGATCAAGGTGCCGAACACCAACTTCTACCGAGCGCCCGAGCACGGCGACGACGCCGAGGCGTTCGGCCGCTGGGCCGCCGAAGAGATCGGCCGGGCCATCGAGCGCGAGGGGCCGGACACTGTCGCCGCGGTCTTCCTGGAGCCCGTGCAGAACTCCGGCGGCTGCTTCCCACCCCCGCCCGGCTACTTCGAGCGCGTCCGCGAGATCTGCGACGCGTACGACGTGCTGCTCGTCTCCGACGAGGTGATCTGTTCCTGGGGTCGGCTCGGCGAATACTTCGGCGCCGTGCGCTACGGCTACCAGCCCGACATCATCACCACCGCCAAGGGCATCACCTCGGGGTACGCGCCACTCGGCGCGATGATCGCCAGCGACCGGCTGATGGAGCCGTTCCTCACCGAGACGGGCATGTTCGCCCACGGGGTGACGTTCGGCGGCCACCCTGTCTCCTGCGCGGTGGCCCTGGCCAACCTGGAGGTCTTCGCCCGCGAGGACCTCGTCGGGCACGTACGGGCCAACGAGGACGCGTTCCGCGCCACCCTGGAGAAGCTGCACGACCTGCCGATCGTCGGCGACGTGCGGGGCGACGGCTACTTCTACGGCATCGAGCTGGTCAAGGACAAGACGACCCGGGAGACGTTCGACGAGGCCGAGTCGGAGCGGCTGCTGCGCGGCTTCCTGTCGACCGCGCTGTTCCAGGCCGGTCTCTACTGCCGGGCCGACGACCGGGGCGACCCCGTCATCCAGCTCGCCCCGCCGCTGATCGCCGAGCAGCAGCACTTCGACGAGATCGAGCAGATCCTCCGCACGGTGCTGACCGAGGCGTGGTCGCGGCTCTGACCATGGGCTACGAGAATCTGTCGTACTGGCTGTCCAGCCTGGACGAGCCGCTCACGCCGCGGCCGGCGCTGCCCGGCGACACGGACGCCGACGTGGTGATCGTGGGCGCCGGCTACACCGGGCTGTGGACGGCGTACCACCTGGCCCAGGCCGATCCGACGCTGCGGGTCGTCGTCCTGGAGCGGGAGATCGCGGGGTACGGGGCGTCCGGGCGCAACGGCGGCTGGTGCTCGGCGCTCTTTCCCACGTCACTGACCGGGCTGGCCCGCCGGCACGGCCGCGACGCGGCTGTCGCCATGCAGCGGGCACTGCACGACACCGTCCGTGCGGTGGGCAGGGTGGTCGCGGCCGAGGGCATCGACTGCGACTGGGCCGACGGCGGCACCGTCACGCTCGCCCGCACCGGCCCGCAGCTCGTCCGGGCCCGGGCCGCCGTGGACGAGGCCCGCGCGTTCGGCTTCGGCGCGGACCACCTGGCGCTCCTCGACGCCGACGAGGCCGCGGCCCGGTGCGGCGCCGAGGGGGTACGCGGTGGGACGTACACCCCGCACTGCGCGGTCGTGCACCCGGCGAAGCTGGTGCGTGGTCTGGCGCGGGCGGTGGAGCGACTCGGGGTGCGGATCCACGAGCAGACCACGGTGACCGCGATCCGGTCCGGCGCGGCGGTCACCGCGTCGGGGACGGTGCGGGCGTCGGTGGTGGTGCGGGCCACCGAGGGGTACACGCCCATGCTGCCCGGCCTGCGACGCACGGTGGCGCCGGTGTACTCACTGATGGTGGCCACCGAACCGCTGCCGGCGCAGACCTGGGAGCGGATCGGCCTGGCGGATCGGGAGACGTTCTCCGACCACCGGCACGTGATCATCTACGGCCAGCGGACGGCGGACGGTCGGCTGGCCTTCGGCGGGCGCGGCGCTCCGTACCATTTCGGGTCCCGGGTCTCTCCCGGCCAGGACCGGGAGCCACGGGTCTTCGCGGCGCTGCGGCGGACGCTGGGCGAGCTGTTCCCGGTGCTCGGGCCGGACGTCCCGGTGACCCACGCCTGGGGTGGCCCGCTCGGGGTGACCCGGGACTGGGCCGCCTCGGTCGGATTCGACCGGGCCAGCGGGTTGGCCTGGGCGGGCGGCTACGTCGGGGACGGGGTGGGTTCCAGCAACCTCGCCGGCCGCACCCTGGCCGACCTGATCCGCGGCGAGCGCAGCGAGCTGACCAGCCTGCCCTGGGTCAACCACAGCTCGCCCCGCTGGGAGCCGGAACCGCTGCGCTGGCTGGCGATGAACACGGCTCTGCGCGTCATGACCAGCGCCGACGCCAAGGAGATCCGAACCAACCGCCCCTCCCACCGCGCCAAAGCCCTCTCCCGCCTCCTGGGGCACTGACCGCCCCTCCGCTCGACCGCGTCGATCATGAAGTTGTTGCGCCTCGCCACGGCGTGTCGCGGCAACAACTTCATGATCACCGGCTTGAGCGGGGGCCGGGCCCGGTGGGGGGTGGGGGGAGGTGGGCTGGGGGGTTAGTGGTTTGGGGGGATTACTCGGAGGTGGCCTCGGCGGCCGGTCTGGTGGGGGTTCTCGGCACGGGTCTGGTCCGGCTCCGGGGGGCGGGGGGCCGGGCGGGCGGCTTCGCGGACCGCTTCGGCCAACGCGACCAGGTCGTCAGTGGTGGGCGGCGGCGGCTCGAACTCGCCCTCGTGCCGCACCACGTCCCAGCCCCGCGGTGCGGTCAGGCTGCGGGCGTGCTGCTCACACAGGTCGTACGTGTGCGGCTCGGCGAACGCCGCCAACGGGCCCACCACGGCTGTCGACTCGTTGTAGACATAGGTCAATGTGGCGACCGCTTGCCGGGGGCAGCCGTTACGGGAGCAGCGCCGTGGTGACCTCACGTGCGGCAGGGTATCTCCATTACCGGGTCCGGCGCATCGCTTCGCGTTGCGACACGCCCGTCATGGTGATCACAATCGACCGTCCTGGGCGCGCCGCGCCACGGTAGCGGCGCTGCCGCTGGGCAGCCCGACACGGGCGCTACCCTTTGCCTCATGACGAGCCCGGAACACCGCCGCCCCGGCTCCGGCCGGCGGGCGCACCGCGACCGGCACGGGCGCGGCCTGCGCGGGCGGCTGGTGCCGGCCACCGTGCCGCTGGCGCGGACCAAGGCCGAGGTCTTCGACGACCTGGTCCTGGACACCGTGGAGACGCTGGAGCGTCGGTTCGCCAAGGAGCTGGCCGGGGTCGAGTTCGCGGTCGAGGATGTCCCGCCGGATCTGAACGTCTACGACTCGGATGTGCTGGAGGACGGCGAGGTCCCGCTGGCCCGGCTGCTGCCCGGCCGCCCCGGTCGGCAGGAGGTGCCGCCGCGGATCGTGCTGTACCGACGGCCCCTGGAGTTCCGGGCGATGGACCGTGAGGATCTCGCCGATCTCGTCCATGACGTGATCATCGAACAGGTGGCGAACCTGCTCGGGGTCGACCCGGACGAGCTGGCCTGAGCCGTACGCGCCCGTACGACGGCTGAGCCGGGCGGCCCCCACCGCCCCGACCCTGCACCGCTCAGGCGGCTCGCCGCTTCAACTTGCGCCGCTCCCGCTCGGAGAGCCCACCCCAGATGCCGAACCGCTCGTCGTGACCCAGAGCGTATTCGAGGCACTCGGTCTTGACCTCGCAGCGCGAGCAGATCCGCTTCGCCTCCCGGGTCGAGCCGCCCTTCTCGGGAAAGAACGCCTCGGGGTCGGTCTGCGAGCACAACGCCCGCTCCTGCCACTCCGGCGCGTTTCCGAGCAGGTCGGCCACCTCAAGCTGGCCGTCCATCAAATGCCTCCTTGTCGCGCACCGGCGTCATCGCCGCTGCAACCCCCCACGCGAAAGGCGTGCTTGTCCGTCCGGTCCCATTTTGTTGCGTTCCGTGCGAACAACCCCATTCAAATTACACGCGTGTAATGCGTGCGCCGTCAAGCCAAACTTGATAATGGAGTCGCCCTCCCGACACCCCCAGTCGGCCACTCGGGCCGCCCAGCCTCGCAACATGCCCTATCGATTCAGACCCCGGCCGAGTAACGCCCTCTCCGGCGAGTTGCCCAACTTTTCTGCCGTGGCGCTTCCCCGACGAGTCGCCGGCCGGAAGCCACCAGAGACCTCCACCCCTAAGCTGATCTTGGTGGGGGACAGGTTAACGCGACGCGGCGCAGACCGCCCGTCGAGCTGCGGACAGCACTCGCGCCCCGTCCACATTGTGGACAGGGCGCGGCGGTAGAACCGATGCTCCGAGGTCAGCCGGCGACCCCAAAACCGCTGCTCGGCAAGGCGAACTCGGCTATCTCTCCACCATGGACAGAAATCGTGCCGGCAGGCGTACGATCGTCCCACCAGACGGTATAGATCCCGCTCGGCAGATCGGGATAGACCGCACTGTGGAACGAGCCGTCCCGCACCCGACGCTCGCGCACCGCCGAGTGGACCCGCCGGTCATCGCCGCGACTGATCTCGATCTCCCGGCCGTGCAGATCCCGACCCGTGTAGACGATCAGGGCACCGGTGCCACCGCCCAGATCGAGGACGACACTCCCGGTCTCCGACGGCCCGTACGCGTGCTCGTGCATCCGCTCGCTCCCCCGCGCCGATCAGGACGCCGCCGGCGGGTTGTTGAACCCGTCGTACGGCGTACCCAGGTAGGGGAAGTTTCCGAGGAACGGCGCTGTCACGTCGGCGGCGCTCAGCCCCGGGGTGACCGCGGCGGCCGCCGCGTCCGGTCGGAACGTCTTGTCCACCAGCGGGACGGTGACCCCGGCGATCGCCCGCAACGCGATGCTGACCACGTCGTCACCGACCCGTCGTCCGTTCGGGAACCCGGCCAGGTCGCCACCGAGCACCCCGAACCGGTCCGGCCGCTTGGCCGGCGGGATCGCGGTGTTCAGTCGCAGCATGTCGGCCTGCACGTCGCCGGTGGCGTTGGTGAAGCCGTCGATCAGCCCGGCCGGCACGCCGGTGAGCAGGATCGCCACCAGGTCGGCGCGGGCCTTCTTCGCCTTGGTGAGCTTGTCCAGGTTGGGGAAGACGTCCGGGTAGAGCGCCGGCAGCAACGCGGCCAACTCCGGCTGCTCGACGAACTGGGCGAACCGCTTGTCCTCCGAGGGCGGCAGCGAGTTCCACAGATCCTTCTTGGACATCGGCACGATGACCTCGTTGAACAGTGGATTGCCCAGCCGCGAGACCTGGGTGAACGGGCCGGTGGAGGTGTCCGCCGTACCCCGGTCACCGAGCACCCGCACCTGCCGGCGCGACGCCGACGTCCACACCCCGATCACCGATGCCCGGTCGCCGGCACCGTACCGGTTGGCGCGCCGACGCACCCGCTCCAGCGGCACCTGCACCGCGATGCTGTGCACGTTCATCCGGTCGGTGGCGTTGACCGGCTCGCCCTCGGCCTTGAAGATCTTCTTTCCGGCGACGTGCAGCTGCTGGAACGGCCGCAGCGTGCCGAGGTCGAAGATCGCCCCGAGGTCGACGAAGAACCCGTCGGCGCGCTGCCCGGCGAAGACCCGCTCCCCGGTGGAGAGCGAGTAGGTGGCCTGCCGCACCAGGTCGGCGTACTTGGGGGTGGAGAGCGGGCCGACGTTGCACGGCGGGCAGGGCAGCTTGTGCGCCAACCGGTGCTCGCGGCCGTCGGCCACCCGGGTCAGGCTGTAGAACTGCCGCCGGTTCCAGTTCTTGCTGTCCAGTGAGTCGATCGGCCCGGTGTTGTAGAGAAAACTGTTCGGATTGGTGATCTCGGTGGTGAATTCGAACCGGTAGGTGACATCCGGACGACCATCACCGTCGTTGTCGATATGGATCTCGTACCGCACGTCGTCGCCGAACTCGAAAAAGTTCGGGCCCCCGGAAGGGAGCTGCAACGGCACGTAGTTGGCGATCAACGTGACCGTGTCGCGTTTGTCGGGGCTGACGAACGCGTACAGGTCGGAGCTGTCGGCGACCGGATCCTTGGCTATTTCCGGGGCCTCGCGGTGGGAAGACATGACGGACCAACCTCACTGGGCGGGGACAGGACGACGGGACGGAGTGTCGGGGTCAGCGCCGGGCGGCGCGGCGCAGCCGGTCCGCCAGGCCACGGTCGCGTACCTCGATCCGCGTCTCACCGACGAAGACGTCCATCGTTCCGGAGTCGGCGTCACGCAGGTGCACGACGATCGGTTCGTCGGCTCGTCCGGCCGCGCCGGGGGCGTTCTGGGCAGCCGACAGGCCGGGCACGGTGAGCGCGGCGGCGCCGAGGGTGGCGCTGGCCGCGGCGGTCAACGTCTGCCGGCGGGTCAGTCGCGGCCACTGCCGCTTCCGCTGATCACTGGTCATGGGCAACCTTTCCGGCGGTGGCGCGAACGCGCCCGCGGAGACGGACGGGTCCGGTGCCGTCTCGCGACGCCGCCGGGCCCCTGAGGGGGACACCGGCGGCGGTCCTCGCCGCGACCGCCACCGGCATCGCGTGATACGGCCGGCGGCGGGGAAAGGTTCGACGTCAGGGCCGGGCGTGACCGTACGCAGTCGACCGCTTGCGCGCCGGACGACCGGCGGCCTTCGCGATGGCCCGCAACTGCTCCTCGGTACGCGCCGACCCGTTGTCGGAGCCGGCCATCCGGGAGATGGTCTCCTCCATCAGGGTGCCGCCGAGGTCGTTGCAGCCGCCCTGGAGCATCGCGACAGTGCCCTCGTCACCCAGCTTCACCCAGGAGCACTGGATGTTGTCGATCCGGCCGTGCAGCAGCAGCCGGGACATGGCGTGCACCACCCGGTTCTCCCGCCAGGTCGGCCCCGGTCGGGCGATACCCGCCAGATAGATCGGGGCGTTGGTGTGCACGAACGGCAGCGCCACGAACTCGGTGAACCCGCCGGTGCGGTCCTGCACCCCGGCCAGCACCCGGAAGTGCGCCAGCCACTGCCCGGGATGGTCGACGTGGCCGTACATCATTGTGGAGCTGGACCGGATGCCCAGCTCGTGTGCGGTGCTGACCACCTCGACCCAGGCGGCGGCCGGCAGTTTGCCCTTGGTCAGCACCCAGCGCACGTCGTCGTCGAGGATCTCGGCGGCAGTGCCGGGAATGGTGTCCAGCCCGGCCTCGCGCAGCTGGAGCAGCCACTCACGGACCGGCACGCCGGCCTTCGCGGCGGCGGTGACGATCTCCATGGGCGAGAACGCGTGCACGTGCATCTCGGGCACCCGGGCCTTGATGGCGCGCACGATGTCGGCGTACCCGGTGACCGGCATCTTCGGGTCGATGCCGCCCTGGAGACACACCTCGCTGGCACCGACCGCCCACGCCTGCTCGGCCCGGTCGGCGACCTGCTCGACGGAGAGCCGGTACGCGTCGGCGTCCCGCTCACGCTGCGCGAAGGCACAGAAGCGGCAGCCCACGTAGCAGACGTTGCTGAAGTTGATGTTGCGGTTGACCACGTAGGTGACGTCGTCGCCGACCGCCGCGCGGCGCACGTCGTCGGCGAGGCGGCACAACTCGTCGAGCGCCGGCCCGTCCGCGCCGAACAACGCCAGGGCGGCGTCGGCGTGCCGGGGGTCGAGCAGCGCCGCCGGGTCGTCGGCGGCCAACCGCAGCCCGGCCGCCAGGTCACGGTCCGCGCCACCGCCGGCCGACGCCTGGGGTACGCCCGCTCGGCGCGCGGCCGCCTCCGGGGTGACCTTGCCGGCCACCTCGGACCAGTCGCCGTAGACGCTGTCGAAGTCACCGCGCCGGTCGTCGGTGCGACCTGTGGTGTCGATGGTGGCATGCAGGTCGACCCGCCCGCCGAACACCTCCTCCGGCTCCTGCCACGGTCGTCCCTGCGGCATCGCCGACTCGACCGCCATGCCCGTCGCCGGGTCGGCCAACGCGCCGACGTGCGGCAGCAGCCGCGGGTCGAGCCACGGGTCGCCCGCCCGCACGTACTCCGGGTAGATCGTCAACCGCTCCCGCAGCGTGAACCCGGCCAGTTCGGTGTGCCGGGCCAGCTCCTCGATCTGCGGCCACGGGCGCTCCGGGTTCACGTGGTCCGGGGTGAGCGGCGAGACGCCGCCCCAGTCGTCGATGCCGGCACGCAGCAGCAGGTTGTACTCGCCGGCGATGAGGTTCGGCGGGGCCTGGATCCGGGCCTTCGGGCCGAGCAGCAGCCGGGCCACCGCCACCGTGGCGGCCAGGTCGTGCAGCTCCGCGTCGGGCATGCCGCGCATCGCCGTGTCCGGCTTGGCGCGGAAGTTCTGCACGATCACCTCCTGGAGGTGGCCGTACTCCCGGTGCGCGCGGCGAATCGCGAAGAGCGCGTCCACCCGCTCCGCCGGAGTCTCCCCGATGCCGATCAGGATGCCGGTGGTGAACGGCACCCCGACCCGGCCCGCGTCCTCAAGCACCCGCAACCGGACCGCCGGCTCCTTGTCCGGTGAGCCGAAGTGCGGGCCACCCGGCTCGGACCAGAGCCGGGTCGCGGTGGTCTCCAGCATCATGCCCATGCTCGGCGCGACCGGCTTGAGCCGTTGCAGCTCCGACCAGGACAGCACCCCCGGGTTGAGGTGCGGCAGCAGGCCGGTCTCCTCCAGCACCGCCACCGCGCAGGCCCGCAGGTAGTCCAGGGTCGAGTCGTAACCGCGTTCGTCCAACCAGGTCCGGGCCGCCGGCCAGCGCTCCTCCGGCCGGTCACCCAGGGTGAACAGCGCCTCCTTGCAACCCTGGGCGGCGCCGGCCCGGGCGATCGCGAGGACCTCGTCGCGGTCCAGGAACGGCGCCGGCAGCCGGTGCGGCACGGTGGCGAAGGTGCAGTAGTGGCAGCGGTCCCGGCAGAGTCGGGTCAGCGGGATGAAGACCTTCTTGGAGTACGTGACCACACCGGGTCGCCCAGCGTCCCGCAGCCCGGCGTCGCGGATCCCCCCGGCCAGCCGGAGCAGCTCGTCGAGCGCGTCGCCACGAGCGGACAGCAGCGCGGTCGCCTCGTCGACATCCAGCGCCCGCCCGTTCGCGGCCCGGCCCAGGGCCCGCCGCACACTCGCGTCGCTCGGAACTGACTGGGTGCGATCAACCATCCACTCACCCTATGCGCAGTGCTACGCCACCCGGCCAGGCCCGGCCCGCACCGTGAGAAAGGGCCCATCTGGCTCGGCACTGCGCCAGCACGTCGGCGATCGGCCGGCGCGGTGATCAGGTGATGAGAAGTAGGTCAGTGGCGGTCCTGACACCTACTTCTCATCACCTGATCATGGAGTCACCCGGAAGGCCGACTCAGCGGGGTTGGTCGGGGTGGTCGTTGGGCTTGATGTGCTGGGTGCGGTCGTCGTCCGAGTCGGTGGGGCGGCTGATCGCCTGCGTCGGATCGGCGGGATGCGCGATGGCCTGCGTCTTGTCGGCGGTGGCCGAGTCGGCGGGCTGACGCGGGATGGCCTGCGTCGGATCAGCCGACGGCGGCTGCCCGAACGGCGGCGCGGCAGGAGACGGCGGCGCGGGGTTGGCCGGCGGTGCGGACTGCGGGAACGGCGGCGCGGACTGCGGGGCAGCCTGGAACGGCGGCGCGGACTGCGGGTGCGGCGGTGGCGACTGCGGCGCCTGGAACGGCGGGGACTGCTGACCGAACTGGCCCGGGTACTGCGCCGGCGGGTACCCGCCCGGCTGGCCGGCGGCGGGCCATCCGCCCTGCGGCTGACCACCGGGCTGCGCCGGCCAACCACCCTGCTGCTGCGGCCAACCAGGATGCGGCTGGCCCGGATGCGGCTGGCCGTAGACGCCCGGCTGGGGCTTGGGTCGCGGCACGTAGTAGTGGGCGCGCCAGATGGTGTAGACCACCCAGGCGGCGATCGCGAAGATCACCATCCAGGCGAACCGGGTCAGCACACCGAGCAGCGCATCGAGCACCTCGGCCTCGGCCAGCCGGCCCACCGTCCAGATCAGCATGGTCAGCGTGCCGAACAGGGCGCTGACCGCGTACTCGATGAGAGCTGCCTGCGTGATCAGCTTCGCCTTCGCCAGCACCGGCGAGATGTGCGTGGCCAGCAGCACCGCCAGCAGTGGGAGGCCCACCGCCTCCACCCCGATGAACGCGTCGAACGCACTGCCCGCGCGGTCGGTGAAGGAGCTGTCGTCGTTCGGTGCGATGAGCCGGAGCAGGCCCACGAAGAGGAACACGGCGTTGGCACCAAGCAGTGCGAGCGCGGCGAGCTCCCGTAGTGGCTTGGTCAGCTGGCGGGCCTGCGCCGCGTCAGCGGACGTCGGCTCGGCGGGGCTGGTCACGAGCTCCCCCTCAGGGCAGGAACGGACAGGGCGCGAGTGAGCCTAGTCTCTCGGGCCACCGACGGATCGGAGGCGTCACGTGCGCGAGGATGGTCGACATGCGCATCGTGGTTCTGGCCGGCGGCATCGGCGGCGCCCGGTTCCTGCTCGGGGTCCGGGCGTACGCCCGCGACGTCGGCGCGGAGGTGACCGCCGTGGTAAACGTCGGCGACGACCTGTGGTTACACGGGTTGAAGATCTGCCCCGACCTGGACAGCGTCATGTACACGCTCGGCGGGGGCGCCGACCCGGAGCGGGGCTGGGGTCGGGTCGGCGAGAGCTGGACGGTCAAGCAGGAGCTGGCCGCGTACGGGGCACAGCCGACCTGGTTCGGCCTCGGCGACAAGGACATCGCCACCCACCTGGTCCGCAGCACCATGCTCAACGGCGGTTACCCGTTGAGCGCGGTCACCGAGGCGTTGGCCAGCCGCTGGGAGCCGGGCGTACGCCTGTTGCCGGCGACGGACGACCGGCTGGAGACCCATGCCGTGGTGGAGGACGACCAGGGCCAGCGGGCGATCCACTTCCAGGAGTGGTGGGTGCGGTACCGGGCTGACATCCCCACTCACCGTTTCGTGTTCGTCGGCGCGGAGACGGCGCAGCCGGCACCGGGGGTGCTGGACGCGATCGCGTCGGCCGACCTGGTGTTGATCGCGCCCAGCAACCCGGTGGTGAGCGTCGCGCCGGTGCTGGCCGTACCGGGGCTGCGGGAGGCGGTGGTGGACGGCCCGGCGCCGGTGGTGGGTGTTTCTCCGATCATCGGTGGCGCGCCGGTCCGCGGGATGGCCGACCGGTGTCTGGCGGTGCTCGGTGTGGAGTGCAGCGCGGCGGGGGTGGGTCGGCTCTACGGTGGCCGGGCGATCGGTGGCCTGCTGGACGGTTGGCTGGTGGCCGAGGAGGACGCGGGCACGCTGGTGCCCGAGGTGACGGTCCGCGCGGTGCCGCTGCGGATGACCGACGAGGCGGCGACGGCGGCCATGGTCCGCGCCGCGGTGGAGTTGACGTGAGGCTGGAAATTCTGCCGGTGCTCGGCATCGGCCACGTGACCGAGGGCGACGACCTGGCTGCGGTGATCGCGACCGCCGCGCCGTGGCTGCGCAACGGCGACGTGCTGGTGGTGACC
Source organism: Micromonospora sp. NPDC005220 (assembly GCF_040607895.1). Lineage (NCBI taxonomy): Bacteria > Bacillati > Actinomycetota > Actinomycetes > Micromonosporales > Micromonosporaceae > Micromonospora > Micromonospora sp. NPDC005220. Next base: position 87,922 of record NZ_JBEXHP010000003.1, on the reverse strand, counting down.
AGCAAGATCGTGTCCAAGGCGGAGGGGCGACTGGTCGACGTGCCGGCGGACGGTCCGGAACGGCTGGCCGCCCGGGACGAGGTCCTGGCCGGTGAGACCGCCCGGGTGGTCGCCAGCCGGGGGGCGACCCGGATCGTGCAGACCCATCACGGCTTCGTGATGGCCTCGGCGGGGATCGACGCGTCGAACGTGGACAAGACCCAACTGGTGCTGCTACCGGTCGACCCGGACGCCTCGGCGCGGGCTCTGCGGGACGCGCTGCGGGAGCGTTACGACCTGGACCTGGCCGTGATCATCAGTGACACGATGGGCCGGCCGTGGCGCAACGGGCTCACCGACGTGGCGCTCGGCGTGGCCGGGATGCCGGCCATCCGCGACCACCGGGGCGAAATCGACCCGTACGGCAACGAGTTGCAGTTGACCCAGATGGCCGTGGTGGACGAGTTGGCGGGTGCCGGTGAGCTGATCAAGGGCAAGTGCGATCAGGTCCCGGTCGCGGTGGTGCGGGGCTACCTGCCCGCCACCAACGGCGACGACGCTGGCGGCGCGCGGGCGTTGGTCCGCGACGCGACCCAGGACCTGTTCTCGCTCGGTACCGCCGAGGCCCGCGCCGCCGGGCTGGTCGACGCCGCCACCCTGGCCGACGGTCCCGGCCCGACACCGGCCGACCTGGCCGCGGTGCGACGGGCGATCGACGCGGTCGCCGAGGTGGTCGCCCCCGGCACGGTCTTCACCATGGTCGACGAGGCCGAGGTACGCGCCGGCCTGGTCGCCGAGATGCCCGGGTGGCCGGAGGGCGCTGCCCTGCTGCTCGGCTCAGCCCCGACGCCCGTCGAGCCGATGGGCCTGGTCCGCTTCGGCGCCGACCTGCACCGGTTGCGCGCCGCCCTGGCCGCCGAGGGTGTCGGTTCGACGCTGTTGCCGCCACCGCCCGGCAGCCCGGCGAGCGCCGCGCTCGCCTTGTAAACCAGCCAGCGCCGCCCCCGCTCTGTCCGAGACGGCCGGGGTCACGCTCAGCCGGCGCGAGACGGCCGGGTCACGCGTCAAGCATGGCCCGGCCCAGCGGGGTCAGCGTGTGCAGCACGCTGTTGCGTTCGCGGTTGCTGACCAGCAGGCCAGCGTTGCGCAGCACGGTGGCGTGCTGGCTCGCCGCCGCCGCGGAGATGTTGAGCTGGCGGGCGACCTCGCCGGTGGTGCAGCCCTCGTCGCTGGCCTGCAACACCGCCGCCCTGGTGCGGCCCAGCAGCGCGGCGAGCGATTCGCGGGCGGCACTGGACGCGGACCCGCCGCTGGCGTCGGGTGCCACCAACGCGCCCAGCCGGTCCACCGGGTAGACCAGCACCGGTGGCAGCGCCGGGTCGAGCAGTGCGACCGGGGTGGCCGCGCAGAAGAACGACGGCACCAGCAGCAACCCGCGGCCGTCCAGGTGCAGCTCCCGGCTGTGCGGGTAGCTGCGGACCTCCAGCACCCCGCTCTCCCAGCGCATCGCCGGCCGGAGGCTGGTGAGCAGGCCCTCGACACCGCCGTCGAGCAGCGCCCGCGCCCGCCGCGCGCGGTCCGCCGCCACCGCGGCCTGGATCCGACTCCAGTACGGGCTGATCGCCAACGACCGGTACTGCTCCATCGAGTCGGCCAGGTGGTGCAGCGCCGACACCTCGCCCCGGGCCAGCGCGGCTGCCGAGGCGGGCAGCGGCTTCTCGGCCGCCAGCACGCTCAGGTCACGGTGCAGCAACTCGACGGGCGTCCGGCGGAGCGCGTCCAGCCCGGCCTCGAAGCCCTCGACGCTGGCGTACGGGGTGAGGAAGTCGGGGAAGTAGCCGCGTGGCGGGTTCAACGCGAAGAGCAGACGGAGCTGCTCGGAAGAGGCGTCCTGGCGCAGATCCCGGGCCACGCTGCGCCGCCAGTTGGCGGTCAACGGGTCGCGGGTGCGGCCGCGCAGCACGTGCAGGCTGAGGACCAGCTCCCAGACCGGGTCCGGCGCCGGCGCAACCCGGGTCCGGAGGATGTCCTCGCCAGAAAAGTAGATCTTCAGCATGGAGCGCTCCCGTGTCGCCGGCAGGGGGATGCCGAGTGACCGTTCGACTCTACCCGGCCGGCAGTAATCTCCATCTTTAAGCCTGGACTGAAAAACCTCGACGCCTCCGGGGCCGGTTCGGCATGCTTCCCATGCCCGAACACGGTGCCGCGCGTCCTGGACGCCCGTGCTGCCGGGGGGGGCACCGGGACCGGGGAGGCCCCGGTGATCGGACGGCACCACGAGGGTCTGCGGCCCTTGCTCCGCAGAGGTGCCGTCCGGTCATCCGCCCCCGGGGCCGGCTCAGCCAACCCAGAGCGCGACCCGATGGTCCTCGTCCGTGACGTAGAACGGTCGCCCGTCCGCCTCGGCCAGCCCTTCGACGTGGTGAAACGGCGCCAGGTCCGCAACCTCCTCCCCAACGAGCCGGCGCTGGTCGCCCGCCTCGCCACCGGGAAGCCGGAAGCGGACGTGCCGGGAGGTGACCTCGCCCCCACCCGGGTGGTCGTCGAGCAGGACCGACCCCTTGCCCAGCGCGTCGATCGAGCCGATAACGGCCGCGTACCCGCCATCAACCGTCGGGGTCATCGCGCGGAAGCCGGTCAGCTGCCCCGGCGGGGTGACCCCGGTCAACACGTACGCGCCCAACGCCCGCGGCCACGCCGGCTCGGCCGTGAACATGCCCGGCACGCCGGCCACCTCGACCAGGATCGGCTCACCGGCGTCGGTGACCGGGAAACGCAGCCCGAGCAGCACCGTACCGTCCGGAGTGAAGGCGGCGGCCTCCACGTTCAACGGCAGGTCGTCCGGTGCCAACCGGCTCACCCAGCTCTTCTCCCGGACGGTCCCCCGTGCCAGCGTCTCCACGATGAACCGTTCCCGCACCCGCTCCCCCGGCGGCAGGAGGGTCAGCGGCGACGCGGCGAGAGCATCGTTCACCGCCCGGTGCAGTCGGAACGAGTTGCGCACCACGTGCACCGACACCGGCCCGGCCGCCGCGTCGTCCTCGCGGAACCGGGCCACGAAGGCGCGCCGAGGTCGCAGCGGGCCAGCCTTCGAGCCGAAGTGGGAGCCGAAGACGTACACCCAGCCGTCGTGGTGGGCGAGTGCCTCACCATCCTCGGTCCGCCCGTTCTGCACACCGGCATCCGCTCGCACGTGCCGGGCCGTCCACTCGCCGTCCTCCTGCTCCAGCAGCAGCGCGAGGCAGCGCTCCACCGGCCCCTCGTCCAGCACCGTCCAGAAGCCCCGCCGGGCACCGTACGCGCGCAGCAGCGCCGCCGACCGCACCGGCAACAGATCGCTGGCCTCGTTACCGGCCACCACGAATTCGAGGAGTCGCAGGGTCACCGAGCCAGCGTACGGAGCACACGCTCGTACAGTGGCGGGGTGCCCGACACCGTGATCACCGGCCCGACCGCCCCGACGACCGACCCTGAGACGTTCGCGGCGCTGCACGCCGACGCCACCGCGTTGCTGGAGGGCTGGCAGCCCACCAGCCCGGGTGCCGCCGACGCGCGGGACCGGACCCTCGCCCTGCTCGCCGCCGGCCCGGTCGCGATGAGCCGGCAGCACCGCCCAGGGCACGTCACCGCAAGCGTGTTGGTGCTGGACGCCACCGGCTCCCGGGTGCTGCTCTGCCTGCACGGCAAGATGGGGCGGTGGGTGCAGCTCGGCGGGCACTGCGAGCCGACCGACCAGACCCTGGTCGGCGCCGCGCTCCGCGAGGCCACCGAGGAGTCCGGGATCGCCGGCCTGCGCATCGACCCGGTGCCGATCGACGTGGACGTGCACCAGGTGCAGTGTCAGGGCGGCTCGGCGCACCACGACGTCCGGTTCGCCGTGCTCGCCCCACCCTCGGCGGTGGAGCAGGTCAGTGACGAGGCCGAGGCGCTGGGCTGGTTCCCGCCGGACCAGCTGCCCGAGCCGCTGGCCGGCGGGACCGTGCAACTGGTCGCACCGGCCCTCGCCGCCCTCAGACGTAGCCCTCTTCGCCTCGCTCCTTGAGCTCGTCGACCAGGGCCTTGACGTCCTGCGCCCGGTCGCGCGGGCAGACCAGCACCGCGTCCGGGGTGTCCACCACGATCAGGTCACGCAGACCGAGGACGGCCACCAACCGACCCGACTGCGGCACGACCACGAGGTTCGCGCTGTCCCGCAGCAGCACCCCCGGCTTGGCCTCCGTGCCGAGCACCACGTTGCCGGCGTCGTCGGCCGGCAGCACGTCGCCCAGGGTGTGGAAATCGCCGACGTCGTTCCAGCCGAAGTCGCCCGGCACCGTCGCGACCCGACCCGCCGTGGCCGCGCCCTCCATCACCGCGTAGTCCACCGAGATCTTCGGCAGGGTCGGCCAGATCGCGCCGAGGACGTCGTCCTGCTCGGGGGTGCCCCAGGCGGCGGCGATCGCGGCGACTCCGGCGTGCAGCGCCGGCTGCTGGCGGGCCAGCTCGGCGAGGAAGACGTCCACCCGCCACACGAACATGCTCGCGTTCCACAGGTGCCGGCCCGAACGGACGTACGCCTCGGCGACCTCGGCGGCCGGCTTCTCCTTGAACTCGGCCACCGGCCGCCACGGCACACCCTCGGTCGGATCGCCGGTCTCCAGGTAGCCGTAGCCGGTCTCCGCCCGGGTCGGGGTGATCCCGACGGTCATCAGCATGCCCTGCTCGGCCCCGCGGACCGCCTCCTGGACGGTGCAGACCCAGCTGTCCGGGTCGCGGATCAGGTGGTCGGCCGCGAAGCTGCCCATCACCGCGTCGGGGTCGCGCGTCGCGATCACCGCGGCTGCCAACGCGATCGCCGCGCAGGAATCCCGGGGTGAGGGCTCGACCAGGATGTTCTCCTCCGGCAGCACGGTCAACTGCCGTGCCACCGCCGTCACGTGCGCGGCACCGGTGACCACAAGGGTCCGATCCGGTGTGGTCAACGGCGCGAGCCGTTCCACGGTCGCCTGCAGCAGCGAGGCGCTGGTGCCGGTCAGCGGGTGGAGGAACTTGGGATGGCCAGCGCGGGACAACGGCCACAACCTCGTGCCGCTGCCACCTGCCGGAATGACCGCATAAAGCATCCGCACATCATGCCCGACAAACCTGCCCGAAGTGGCACGGGTCACCAGCAGCGGCGCGGAGGATCAGGAACGGGCGCGACTCCACGCGGCGATGTGCACCTCGGCGCTGGACTCCCAGGTGAACTCCTTGGCCCGGTCGAACCCCGCCTTCGCCAGCGACAACCGCCGCTGCTCGTCGTCGAGCAGGGCGGCCAGGTCCGCGCCGATCTGCTCCGGGTCCTCCGAGGTGTACGCGACGGCGTCGCCGCCCACCTCGGGCAGCGAGAGCCGGGGCGTGGTCAGCACCGGGGCGGCGCACGCCATCGCCTCCAGGATCGGCAGCCCGAACCCCTCGCCGTAGGACGGGTACGCGGCGACCAGGGCGCCACCGAGGAAGCCCGGCAGGTCGCCGTAGCGCAGGTAGCCGGGGCGCAGCAGACGCAGGTGCGACGGAACCTCGGCTACCGCCCGGTCGATGTCGTCGTCGTGCCCCTGCCCACCGGCGATCACCAGGGCCGGCGGGTCGACCCGGTCAGCCACCGCCCGCGCCCATCCACGGATCAGGTTCGGCACGTTCTTCCGTGGCTCCTTGGCGCCGAGGAAGGCGATGTAGCTGCTGTTGCCCAGCCCCAGACGGGCGCGTACGCGGGCCTTCTCCTCCTCGGTGGGAGCGTGGAAGGCAGCCTGGTCGACGCCGTGGTAGGCCACGTCGATCCGGGTCGGGTCGGCGTCGAGCAGCCGGATCAGCTCGTCCCGGGTGGCCTTGCTGGGCACGATCACCCGGTCGGCGCGGCGCAGCGAGGTCTTGATGGCGCTGCGGAAGAACGTGCGGCGCGACTTGTCGTAATGCTCCGGCTCGGTGAAGAAAGTCGCGTCGTGCACGGTGACCGTGACCGGACACCCGGCCCGCAGCGGGCAGGTGTAGAAGGGCGAGTGCAGCACCTCTGCGCCCACCTGCTGAGCGAGCAGCGGCAGGCCGGTCTGCTCCCAGGCGAGCCGGGCCGGGCGGTGCGCCACGGCGGCCGGGGCCGGGATGATCTCCGCGCCAGGCAGCATGCGGGTGTAACGCTCCAGATCGGTGCGGAGACTGACCACCGCCAGCTCCACCCCCGACCCGCACACCTTGCCGAGGGCACCGAGCAGACCGTCGACGTATCGACCGACACCACCACGGTCGGCGGGGACACTCGTGGCGTCGATGAGCACGCGGGGCGGGCGACCGGCGGTCACGGGGCGACTCCTTGTATGGCGGTCTGTGGGGAACAACACTCCGGGGGTCAAGCCTACGCCGGGGCGTGGGGCCCACGCTGACTGCGACCCGACGGTACGCCGACTTGTCATCGTCATCGAGTACGGCCCGCAGGGGCGTATCGTTCGCGCCGATGGCCGACAACATTGCCCGGGTGTTCGCCGACGCGATCGCGACCGACCCGACCCGACCGCTGCTCACCTGGTACGACGACGCCACCGGCGACCGCACCGAACTCTCCGGCGCCACAGTGGCGAACTGGGTGGCGAAGACCGCCAACCTCCTCGTCGACGAGGTCGGCCTCGCCCCTGGCACCCCGGCCGGAGTGCTGCTGCCGCCGCACTGGCAGACCGCGGCGGTGCTGCTGGGCTGCTGGTCGGCCAAGCTGAGCGTGATCGACACGCCGGGCGACGTGGGAGTGCTCTTCGCCGCGGCCGACCATTTCGACGAGGCGCAGTCCTGGTCCGCCGACGAGCGGTACGCCCTCGGGCTGGCCCCGCTCGCCGCCCCGCTGCGGCAGGTGCCGCCCGGGTTCGCCGACTACGTGGTCGAGGTACGCGGACACGGTGACCACTTCACGCCGCAGGCCGGCCCGGGTCCCACCGACGCGAACCTGCTGGGCCGCGCCGAGGCTCGCGCCACCGAGTTGGGCTTCGAGCCCGGCGCGCGGGTCCTCGTGGACGCCAATCGGTACCCCGACCCGGTCGACTGGCTGCTGGCGCCGCTGACCCGCGCCGCCACCGTGGTCCTCTGCGCCAACCAGGACCCGGCCCGCCTGTCCTCCCGGCTGACCGCAGAAAAAATCACGCACTCCCTCGGGTAGCCCGGTCGCCGCGCCCCGCGGGCGCCCGACGTGGTCGGGCCCGCGGGTGGGGAGGCATGCCGGTGGATGAGTGAGTGCCGCCCCCTTTGCTCTGCTGCCCTCGATGCACCGGGGCGGGGGCCCGGGTGCAGGGCGCCGGGTGCAGGGCGCCGGGTGCAGGGCCCCGGGTGCAGGCGCCGGGTGCAGGCCCCGGGTGCAGGCGCCGGGTGCAGGCCCCGGGTGTGGGCGCCGGGTGTGGGCGCCGGGTGTGGGCGCCGGGTGTGGGCGCCGGGTGTGGGCGCCGGGTGGCGCATCGGAGGCAGCAGAGCAAAGGGGCGATCACGCTGAGGCGGGTCCGGTCGCCTTGAGGGGCGCGAACCAGCCAGCCCTGGCCGGAAGGTCTCAGGCGGGCGTCCGGTGCGGAGGGCGGCGTTGGGCCAGGGCGGCGAACGCTGTCAGAGACTCCGGGTTGGCCAGCGCGCCCTTCGCCGCGGCCTGGTCGACCGGAGTGCCGGTGAGGATCTTCTTGACCGGCACCTCCAGCTTCTTCGCCGAGAGGGTACGGGGCACCGAGCGCACCTGATGGATCTCGTCGGGCACGTGCCGGGGTGAGAGCGCCGTCCGCAGTTCGCGGCAGATCTTCGTGCGCATCGGGTCGTCCAACTCCAGGCCCTCGGCCAGCACCACGAAGAGCAGCAGCTCACCGGCGCCGCCCTCGTCGTCCTCCAGATGGACGACGACCGAGTCGAGCACCTCGTCGAGCCCTTCGACCACCGAGTAGAACTCGGCGGTGCCGAGCCGCACCCCGCCGCGGTTGAGGGTGGCGTCGGAGCGGCCGGTGATCACGCAGCCACCCCGCTCATTGATGGTGATCCAGTCGCCGTGCCGCCAGACGCCCGGGTAGACGTCGAAGTACGCCTCGGCGTAGCGGGTGCCGTCCGGGTCGTTCCAGAAGCCCACCGGCATGCTCGGCATCGGCTCGGTGATCACCAGCTCGCCCAGCTCGCCGATGACCGGCGTGCCGTCGGCGGAGCGGGCCTCCACCTTCGCGCCCAACGCCCGGCAGGCGATCTCACCGGCGTACACCGGCAGCAGCGGCACTCCGCCGACGAAACCCGTGCACACGTCGGTGCCACCGGAGAGCGACTGGAGCTGGAGGTGGTCGCCCACGGTCTCGTACACCCAGCGGAAACCCTCGGCGGGCAGCGGCGCACCGGTGGAACCCACGCCGCGCAGCGCCGACAGGTCGGCGACGTCGCGGGGGACCAACCCGGACTTGCGGCAGGCCAGCAGGTACGGCGCGGAGGTGCCGAAGTACGTGGTGCCGGTCTCCGCCGCCAGCCGCCACAGCGCGCCGAGGTCGGGCTCAGCCGGCCGGCCGGGCTCCGCCCGGACCCCCGGGTTGCCGTCGAACAGCACGATGGCCGCCCCCACCGCGGGGCCGGAGACCAGGAAGTTCCACATCATCCAGCCTGTGGTGGTGAACCAGAAGAACCGGTCGGCCGGGCCCAGGTCGTGGTGCAGGGCGAGCATCTTCAGGTGCTCCAGCAGGATGCCGCCGTGGCCGTGCACGATCGGCTTCGGCAGCCCGGTGGTGCCCGACGAATACAGCACGTAGAGCGGGTGGTCGAACGGCACCGGGGTGTACGTCAACGGCTCGTCGGTGGGCGCGGCCAGCTCGGCCCAGCCCAGCGCGCCCTCGGGCGCGGGGCCCGTCGGGTCGAGGTAGCCGATGCTGACCGTGTGGCGCAGCGACGGCAGGGCGGCCCGGATCGCCGCCACCTCGGCCCGCCGGTCCACCGGCTTGTCGCCGTACCGGTAGCCGTCCACGGCGACCAGCACGGTCGGTTCGATCTGCTGCCAGCGGTCGGTCACACTCCGGGTGCCGAACTCGGGGGCGCAGGACGAGAAGATGGCGCCCAGGCTGGCGGTGGCCAGCAGCAGGACGTACGTCTCAGCGATGTTCGGGGCGTACGCCGCCACCCGGTCACCGGCGGTGACGCCGAGCCGACGCAGCCCGGACGACACCCGGCGGATCTGCTCGCGCAGTTCCCCGGCGGTCAGCGTGACCGGCGCTCGGGTCTGCCCGTGGGAGATCACCACCGGGTCGTCGTCGGCCCGCCCCGGCATCCGCAGCACGTTCTCCGCGTAGTTGAGCGTGGCGTCGGGGAACCAACGCGCGCCGGGCATCCCCCGCTCGGCCAGGGTGGCGGTCGGCGGGGTGTGCGCGATCACCTCGAAGTGATCCCAGATCGAGCGCCAGAACCCGTCCAGGTCGGTGGTGGACCAGCGCCACAGCGCGTCGTAGTCGGCGAAGTCCAGCCCACGGTGCTCCCGCAGCCAGCGCAGGTAGGCGCCGATTCGGGACCGCTCACGTACGTCCGCCGGCGGCGCCCACAGCATGTCACCCACTGTTCCACCCTCCCCCTGGCCCGACACGACGCTGTGACTGGGCCGTGACGCCATCTTGCCCTACCTCGAAGCGCCATTCTGCGCACCGGGTAGCCCCACCGACGCGTGCCCGTCCCACACTCCAACCCGCCACCTCATGTGGGTCAGCCGGCGCGGTGCGCCTGGATGGCGCGGCGGCGGGCGAGGCGGTGCGCACGGCGGATCTCCGCCTCCTTGTACCGGCGCTCGTCCTCCGCCGTCTCCGGCAGCACCGGGCGAACCGCCCGCGGTGCCCCGCCGACGTCCACGCCGACGAACACCAGGTACGCGGTGGCCACCCGGACCGGCGCGTCCTCGGCCGAGTCCCACCGTTCGGCGACCACCCGCACGCCCACCTCCATCGAGGTCTGGCCGGTCCAGTTCACCTGGGCGTGCGCGTGCACGAGGTCGCCGACCCGGACCGCCTCGGAGAAGACGATCTCGTCGATCGCCGCGGTCACCGCGGTGCCGCCGCTGTGTCGGGCGGCGGCGGCGCCGGCCACGTCGTCGACGAACTTCATCAGAACCCCGCCGTGCACGGTGCCGTAGAGGTTGACGTCCACCGCGGTCATGATCTTGCTGAGAGTGACGCGCGAGTACGACGTCGGCTTGCCGATCGGAGCGGCGGAGAGGTGCTCAGTCATGGCGAAAACGGTACGGTGCGCGGATGCGACATCTCTGGAGCTTCCTCGCCGGACTGGTGGTGGCGCCCATCACCTGGGTGCTGGTCACACTGGGGCAGGACGGGTCGAGCCGGACGGTCGACCGCTGGGTGGAGATCGGCACGTTCAACACCGCCAACCTGATCGAGCCGGCCGTGTACCTCGGAGTCGGCGGTGTCCTGCTGGGCCTGCTCGGCACGCTGCGCTTCTCACCGCTGGGCCCGTTGGTGGCCGGAGCGCTGCTGGTCACCCCGTACATCGGGATGTTCGTGGCGCCCTTCTCGGTGCGGGACGCGATCCCGCACGAGTGGAAGGTGTTCGGCGATCCGTTGCCGCTGCGACTGCCCGTGGAGAACGGCACGCTCTTCCTGATCGGCCTGCTGCTGCTGATGGCGACCTTCAGCCAGCAGCGTTGGCGGCAGTGGCCGAGCCCGACGACCGATCGGGCCCCGGCACCCGCCCCCGCGTCGGACGGAGGCCCCCGCGACGACGACTTCACGTTGACCGACTGGCCGGCCCCCGCGCCCGCCGAGCGGGACACCGCGCCGCTCACTCTGGGTTACCCGGCCGACTCGACACCTACCGAACCGCTGCCCCGCCGGGTGGGTGGCGAATCACCCTGGTCCGCCCCACCGCGCGGTCAACCGCGCCCCGAGGACGAAACCACCACCGAGATCCGCTGATCGTCGGGGCGGGCCGGTGAACCGGCCCGCCCCTTTCGTCCCTTCCGGGCTAGTGCAGCGCGACCGCCAGGTCCGGGTCGACCGCGCCGAGGCTGGCACGCGGCACGACGAGGAGCATGACGATCAGCGCGGCGGCCATGCCGCCCGCGATGACGATCGCCATCGGTACGCTCCCGGTGCCGAACAGCCCGGCCAGTGGCGCCGACAACGCGCCGATACCGAACTGCACCGCGCCGAGCAGCGCCGCGGCGGTGCCAGCGGCCTCGCTGTGCCGGCTCATGGCCAGTGCCGGCGCGTTCGGCAGGGCGAGGCCGGCGGCGGCCAGGACCAGCCACAGTGACGCGAGCAGGGTGCCCAGGCCACCGAAGCCGGTCGCCGCGAAAATGACCAGCAGCAGGCCGGCCGCCGTTCCGGCGATCAGGGCACTGACCAGGATCTGCTGCGGGGTGTAGCGGCGCAGCAGCCGCACGTTGAACTGGGTGGCCCCGATCAGGCCCACCGCGCCGGCCCCGAAGGCGATGCCGAACTGCTGCTCGTCGAGGCCGTACTCCTGCTGAAGCACGAACGACGAGCCCGAGACGTACGCGAACAGGGCCGCCATGGCCAGCCCGGCGACCAGCACCAGGCCGACGAACGCCCGGTCGTTGAGCAACCCCCGGTAGTCGCGCAGGGTGGCGCTCACCCCGCCGTGCCGCCGACGCGCCACCGGAAGGGTCTCCGGGAGCCGGAACGCGGCCACGACGATCAGCAGCGCGCCCAGCACCGCCAACGCCGCGAAGACACCCCGCCAGTCGGTCCAGCTCAGCAGGCCACTGCCCAGGGTCGGCGCGAGGATGGGCGCCAGGCCCATGACGAGCATCAGCCGGGAGAAGATCCGGGCGAAGGAGGCCCCGCTGAACAGGTCGCGGACCACTGCCGTGGCGACCACTGTGGCGGCGGCGACGCCGAGCCCCTGGAGTACCCGCAGCCCGCCGAGCACCTCGATGTTGGGCGCGAAGACGCACAGCACGGATGCGACGATGTGCGCAGCCAGCCCGGCCAGCAGCGGCACCCGCCGCCCGACCACGTCGGAGAGCGGCCCGATCAGCAACTGACCCAACGCGAGACCGACAAGCGTGCCGGTCAGCGTCAACTGCACCGCGGTCTCGGTGGTCTCCAGGCCCGCCGTGATGGCGGGTAGCGCGGGCAGGTACATGTCGATGGTCAACGGCCCGATCGCGATCAGGGCGCCCAGCACGAGGACGATCTGCGCCCGCTGACGGTTGGTCATCGCGTCACCGGGCAGCATTTCTCGCGCGACGGTGGAATCGCGTCCGGTCTTCTCCACCAACTGCTTCATCATCTCGATCTCTCTGCGGAAGCTGATGCGTCGTCACGAGCGGCGGCGCGGGGCGTCACCGGGACCGCGCGCAGGCGGCGGCACGGTGTGCGGTGCTCGGCGGTGGGCGGCGTGGACGTGACGAGGCAGGGGTCGTGGCGGGCCGGCCGGGTCGGGGAATGATCCAAGGGTGATTCTGTCGGTCGGCAACACGTCGGCGGCGGGTGACGTTCCCGGTGTGTGGGGAGTCACCCCGCCGCACCCGACCGCGCCCCTTGTGACAGGGGTCACAACCAGATCAGAATCGGGGCTGGGTTACGCGTCGTCTGTGTACTGGTCTCCACCCACTTGGTCGAGGACGTCGCGGTGGCCTGCAGCGACGTTGTGCTGGTCAGCGAGGGTCGGTTGGTGTAGCAGGGCAGCACGGGAGAGCTGGCCGAGCAGGGCGGCGCCGACGACGCCGACGACAGCGCCACCGAACGCGGCTACTCGTCGTTGTTGCGCGCCTACCGTGGGCGGGTGTCGGCATGACGGGACGCATTCTCCGCATCGAGCTGCGCCGCTCGGCGGCGCTGGGCATCGGCCTGTTGTTGCTGGTGACCGGCGCGGCGTTGCTGCTGCCGTCCACCGAGTTCTTCGCGGGGCGGTGGATGCAGCTGGCGGTGCTCGCCCGGTCGATGCTGATGGTGCTGCTGCCACTCGCGCTGGCCGGCGGGGCGTGGATGGGCCGGCGCGACGCGCGTCACCGGGTCAACGAGTTGTTCGCGAGCACCGTCCGGCCGCGGTGGCAGCGTGTCGTCCCGACCGCCAGCGCTCTCGCGGTCACTGCGGTGACCGCGTACATCCTGGTCTTTGTGATCGCGGCCGCATGGGTGGTGCCGACGTCGGGATATTTCCCGACCGCGACGATCGTCGTCTTCGCGGTCGGCGTTCCGGCGGGTTGGCTGGGCATGGCCGCCGCCCGGGCCGTGCCCCGGGTGATCACCGCGCCGGTTCTCGCCGTGGTCGGGTTCGTCCTGGTGGGGTTGGTGCCGGAGTTGGCCGTGTCGCGCCCCGCGAGCACGGATCTCACGCAGTTCCGCCCGGAACCGGCGGCGGTGCTGCTCGTGCCGGTGATCACCAGCTTGGACGACTTCCAGACGATCGCGACGCGGGTCAGCCTGCTCCAGGCGCTGTGGCTGGTGTCCCTCGCCGTGACCGGCCTGCTGCTGCTCGGCGCGGTCCGCCGCCGCGCCATCGTGTTCGCCGTGCGCCCTCATGCTGCGCAACACCGCGGGGCTGCTCGGGCTCACCGCGCTCGGCGCCACGGTGCTGGGCGCCGCCCTGGCCTGGATCGCCCCGCTGACCTGGACCCTCATCGCGGTGCTGCCGATGATGGGGCCCAGCCAGGATCTGAGGATGCAGGTCGCCGGCTGGTTGATCCAACCGGCCGGGACCACCGCCGTCACCGCGTGCACCGCCATCCTGGCGGTGACCGGTCTGCTCGCGTACGCCCTGCGGGGTTGCCCCGTGCGGCCGGTGAGCGAGACGGCCCCCGACCGGTGACGGACGCTCCGGTGCTCCGGGATCCCGGAGCACCGGCACCGGCCCTAGACGACGCCGGCCAGCAGTTGCCGCGCCATGACGATCCGCTGGACCTGGTTGGTGCCCTCGTAGATCTGAGTGAACAACGGCGGCATGACCCCTGAGCTGCGAAAACCCGTCCGTCTAACGCTTCCCCCAGGATTTTCCCAGAGCTTGCCAGCACCAGAATGCAGGAAATCGCCTCACCGTGAGTCACCTCCAGTCAGCACCTCGACCAGCAGCATGCAATATCTGTCTCGCACCAGATCGAGTCTGTGACGGGGCCGCTCCTCATCCAGAAACGATGATCGTTACGCAGCGTCACAAACAGCCGGTGAGCGAGGTAGACGTCATCAAGGACCAGCAGCGGCGTGGCGGGAGGCAGCCGAACGATCGCGATGTGAGCCGTCCGCATGCTGTGTCGGCACTGATGACGATGCCGCCTTCGTCGACATCAGTTTGCACCAACCCACAGCCGGAACTCTGAAACTGCTAGGTCAGCTTCCAAGCCCGCCCACGCTTTCCTCGCGCCGCGACCGCCACCATACGAACGCCTGGAGCGACAACGGCCGTGAGCACGGTGTCCGACAGGAGCATCAGATACTTGCTTGGAATGAGCGCCGGACGGACAGGCGGTCCGTCGATAAACGGGCAGAATCTTCTACGGTTCCCCACCGTGTTGACAGACGTGATGCCCGACTCCGAGGGCAAAAGCCGCAGGTCCCGTCGCGCCGCGGCAAAAAATTACATCGGGTGGGCCGGCAAAGAGCTAGACATGTCTCTCGCCGATATCGCCCGCTTGACCGGATATGGGCCAAGCACAATCCGCGACTATCAGGTCGGACGACGGGTACCTTCGTTGACGTTCTTGCCTTGCTAGACTTGATCGACAAAGTCCCGCTCGCCGACCCCGAGTTCAAGCAGATCGCTCCACTGCTTCGACTGGGCAAATGCGGGATCGCCGGACCATCCAAGTATCGCCGCCTACCCGTCTCCACCTATCTCGCTGCAGTGCGAGTGGCGGCTCGGCGCACGCGGGACCAGTTGGCGGCGAAGCTTGGTGTGTCTGTCCAGATGGTGTACGACGTTGAACACGGGATTATTCCGGACCGGAGCTACCTTCTTCGGCTGGCGCGGCACTTTTTGACCGCTACCGTCACCATCGATGACATAATTGCCGTTTTCCCTGTTCTCCGGCCCACGGCAGAGGATCTCAAGATTCAGCGCGTTCTGGAAAAGATCCGACTACATCCAGTAGCGGATCCACGACGCCTCCGACTCGAGAACGAACTGGCCCATGAACTCGCCCCATTGGCAAAGCGGATCGCCGCAAGCGCAGCATGGAGACTGAACCGCCCTGACTGTGCAGAGGAGGTGTGGGGAGAGGGCATCGTTCTGGCGATCCGACACCAAGATCCGGCACGGGGACTCTTTATCTCCTATCTCAAAAGCCGTATCGCAGGGCTGCTCATCGATCTCGTACGAGGGAACCTTGTGAGCGGAACCGAAACCATCCTGCACGATTACGGTCCATCCGTTCGGGAGGCGGAAGAAAGTCTGTCTGATCAACTCGGAAGGCTCCCCACTGAGCGCGAGATTGCCCGTTATCTAGACATTCATTGCCGACTAGTCAGCGAGGTCCGGCGCGCGAGGCTTGCCAATTCTACCGTAAGCGTCGACCATCTCGACTTCTTCTTCCAGCACGCTATTGACATCGACTCCTCACCTGAATCTGCTGGCGATAGCCAGTATTTGAGGCGATTGCGGGAGATGCCCGACGACTGGCGCGAGATTATCTATCTCCACTTTCATGACAAGCTCTCAGTCTCAGAAATCTGTGATCTGACGAAATCTTCGGAGGCCTCCGTGATTGAGATTGTTGACCTTGCGTTGGTCATGCTGCGTGGCGGCGACTCAGTGAAGCTCTGACCGAGATTGAAAACCGGAGTCTGCTGCGCCATCGCCGCACGCGAAGAGAATCCTCTGAGCGTGCGGTGGTGGCGGCAGACCCTCGGGTGCATTTAGGCAAAAAACCTGGCCGTGAAGTGGCGTAGCTGGCAGTCGAGGATCGAAGATCATCGGCACCGGTGTTCAGGTGTGTGTCGGCGGGAAGCGGCGACGTGGCGGCCCTCGACAAGGGCGCTGACCAGCTCGCGGGCGCGGGCGATAGTCATGCCGCTACTTGAGGAGGCCGAGGCGTCGGCCGGAAGCTTGACGGCGGTAGGGTCTTGGCGTGCGTTGCGCTGATCCAACGCACCCGCACCGGGCCGCCCGGGAGCATGCACGCGACTCGACGACCTCACAGCAATCTGGCCATACCCGAACCCCGGGGACCTGGAGTCAGGCGTCGATCACTCCGTGACCCTGGCCTGAGCCTTGCCAAGCTTAACACCTACTTCACGCACCGCTTGCTAAGTGCGAAGTTCGGTGATGTCATAGCTGCTGTGATTGCTGACGACATTATCGAGATGCTCGCTACTCTGCGTCGGATAGGCGGTGAGCCTTCGGGTGTCGAAGCGAAGCGGGCCGCCAAAGGGCTGCCGAAGTCCGTTCGCGAGACGCTCTCCGCCTTCGCGAACACCGAAGGCGGGACGATCCTGCTCGGCGTCGACGAGCAGAGTGGGTTCACCCTCGTCGAGCTGACCGATCCCGCCGGACTCCGGAACGCTCTGGTGCAGATGTCACGAGACGACATCACACCCCCACTGCGCATCAGCACCGAGATCGTCGAGGTCGACGGGCACCGATTGGTGGTCGCGGAGGTGCCGCCCGCCCCGGCGGACCAGCGTCCGGTCTACGTCACCGTGCAAGGCATCTCCGGGGGCTCATATCTACGCGGGGGCGACGGCGACCGTCACATGACCCAGGCAGAGATCGCGATGGTCACGGCCGCCCGAACTCAACCGATGTACGACCGCGAACCCGTTGACGGGACCTCTGCGGACGACCTGGACGACGAGGCCGTGCGCCGCACGCTGCGGAGGATGCGGACCGGATACCCGAAGCTCGCGCACTCCGACGATTCCACCGTCCTCTACCGGCTCGGCATAACGGCGGGGCCCGCAACCGAATCGTCGTTGACGCTCGCCGGGCTCCTGGCCTACGGGCAATTTCCGCAACAGCACTTCCCTCAGCTGATGGTCTCGGTGGTCGTGCATGGCCCGGATCCGGCCTCCGGCGTAAGGTTCCTCGACAACCAGACAGTCCGGGGCTCCATCCCTGAAATGGTCGAGACCACCCTTTCGGTACTCCGCCGCAGCCTCGCAGTCCGCGCAGTCATCAGCGATCACGGTGGACGCATGGATGAGGTCGAGTACCCGCTCGAAGCCGTCCGCGAGGCGGTCGTCAACGCCCTGCTGCACCGCGACTACAGCCCCGTGACGAGAGGCACCCAGGTGCAGGTTGAGCTGTTCCCCGACCGCCTTGTCGTCCGCAGTCCAGGTGGCCTCTACGGGGGCGTCGTCGTCGACGAACTCGGCGAGGAAGGCATCTCGTCGTCGCGCAATGCCGTCTTGGCGAGCCTCCTCGCAGACACCTACCTCCCGTCGTCGAACGAACTCGTCGCCGAAAACCGGTCTTCAGGCATCCCCGCGATGCTCGCTGTAGCGCGACGCCGGGGCCTGCCACGGCCGAACTTTAGGAGTTCCATCTCCAGCTTCGTGGTCACCATGGCCCGCTCCGAACTCCTCAATCCCGAAGTTCGCCGCTGGATCGCCGGGCTGCACGCACACTTGCCCACACCCGCGCATGAGATCGCCCTCGCGATGCTGCGCGAGAACTACCTCACGAACGAGATGCTGCGGCAATGGGGCGTTGACCGCATCGCTGCCGGTCAGGTCCTGAGGGATCTCGTTGACCAAGGACTGGCCGTAAAGGAGGGCGGACGGCGCTACGCACAGTACGTACTCGATCCCACAGCAGCCGGTCGGGCAAAGGAGCCGGATCTCTTCACCAACCTCCTGCCTGACGTCAGCGAGGCGCTCAGGAGCCAGGGAGAAGCGACAGCAGGAGAGCTCGTCGAACTCACCGGACTGTCACGCACCGCCGTCCTCAACCACCTACGCGCGCTGGTCGAGGCTGACACCGTCATCGCCGTCGGAGCAGCACGAAGCCCCAAACGACGATACCGATGGGCCGGATCCCTCCCCAATCAATGAGCGGATGTCCACAGGGGATCCCAACCCCAGGATTTGCCCAGAATGCATTCGGCCGTCGTGCGGTCGAACGACAACCGGCGAGCGGGCCGCTAGGTCTCTGCCTGCGGAAACGCTCCGGCCCCGGCATCGCCGGAGCGCATCCGTAGATTACTGACATCTCGGCGCCGCACCAACCACTCCGCCGGATAGGGACACGTCAACGTCAGCGCTTTGACCTGCGCAAACGTAGCCTCTCAGTCCTTCAGCAGTTGCCGCGCCATGACGATCCGCTGGACCTGGTTGGTGCCCTCGTAGATCTGGGTGATCTTGGCGTCCCGCATCATCCGCTCGACCGGGTAGTCGCGGGTGTAGCCGTAGC
Source organism: Micromonospora sp. NPDC005220 (assembly GCF_040607895.1). Lineage (NCBI taxonomy): Bacteria > Bacillati > Actinomycetota > Actinomycetes > Micromonosporales > Micromonosporaceae > Micromonospora > Micromonospora sp. NPDC005220. Next base: position 69,640 of record NZ_JBEXHP010000003.1, on the reverse strand, counting down.
CACCGAGCAGCTGCACCGCGTCGGTGGTGATCTCCATGGCGGCGTCCGAGGCGAAGCACTTCGCCGCCGCGCCGAAGTAGGTGAGATCCGCGTCGCCGCGCTCCGACTTGCCGGCAGCCGCGTACGTGAGCTGCCGGGCCGCCTCCAGCTTCATGCCCATGTCGGCGAGCATGAACTGGATGCCCTGGAACTCGGCGACCGCCTTGCCGAACTGCCGGCGCTCGGCCACGTACCCCTTGGCGTAGTCGAGCGCGCCCTGCGCGATCCCGACGGCCTGGGCGGCGATGGTGACCCGGGTGTGGTCCAGGGTCTTCATCGCGGTCGCGAAGCCGGTGCCCTCCGCGCCGATCATCCGGTCGGCCGGGATCCGCACGTTGTCGAGGTAGACCTCGCGGGTGGGCGAGCCCTTGATGCCAAGCTTCTTCTCCGGCGCGCCGAAGCTCACTCCGGCATCGGACTTCTCGACCACGAACGCCGAGATGCCCCGGGACCGGGCGGACGGATCGGTCACGGCGAAGACGGTGTAGAACTCGGACACGCCGGCGTTCGTGATCCAGCGCTTCACACCGTTGAGCACCCAGTGATCCCCGTCACGAACCGCCCTGGTGGTCATCGACGCCGCGTCGCTGCCCGCCTCCGGCTCGGAGAGGCAGTACGAGAACATCGCCTCACCGGCCGCGACGGGCGTCAGGTAACGGCTCTTGAGGTCGGCGGAACCGGACAACAACAGCGGCATGGTGCCGAGTTTGTTCACCGCCGGGATCAGCGACGAGGACGCGCAGGCGCGGGCCACCTCCTCGATCACGATGGCGGTGGCCAGCGCGTCAGCGCCCGCACCCCCGTACTCCTCGGGAATGTGCGGGGCGTGGAAGTCGGCCGCCCGCAGCGCGTCGTAGGACGCCTTGGGGAACTCCCCGGTCTCGTCGGCCTCCGCGGCGTGCGGAGCCACCTTCGCGGCGCAGACCTCACGCACCGCCTCCCGGATCGCCTGGTGCTCCTCGGGCAACCGGTAGACGTCGAACGACTCCCCTGCGGCCATCTCGGCCCTCCCCTTCACCACTATCATGCGCAGTCTGTGGCGACTCCTGACCGCCGACCGCGCAGACTGAAGACTAGCGACTGCAGTTCAGGTGATGTTACCGGCGCGTAGGTATGGGCAAGATGGTGCACCCGACGCGCTGGGCGATGATGGAGAACGAGACAGTGAGCCACCCTCCGGTGCCCCGCCCAGGCGCCGCAGCAGAATGCGACGCGACGACGCGACGCCAGTGCGAGCGGAGAAGACAGGCGTGACGATCCCCTACCCCACCATCCAGCCGACCCCCGCCATCGCCGCGGTGACACCGCCTTCAGGCGCACCCCGGCCGCGGGTGACGTTCCTGGGTACCGGTTATCTCGGTGCGACGTACGCCATCTGCTACGCCGAACTGGGGTACGAGGTCCTCGGATTCGACGTCGACGCGGACAAAATCGCGATGCTGAACGCCGGTCAGGTGCCGATCCACGAGCCCGGCCTGGACGAGCTGCTCAAGCGCAACCTCGCCGCCGGCCGCCTGCGATTCAGCACCGACATCGCCGAGACCGCCGACTTCGGCGACGTGCACTTCATCTGCGTCGGCACCCCGCAGCGGGCCGACGGCATGGGCGCCGACCTGTCGTACGTCGAGGCGTCGGTCACCAGCCTCGCGCAGCACCTGACCCGTAAGGCGTTGATCGTCGGCAAGTCCACCGTGCCGGTCGGCACCGCCGAGTGGGTCGAGCAGCTCGTCGGCAAGCACACCCCGGACGACCTGGACGTCGAAGTCGCGTGGAGCCCGGAGTTCCTCCAGGAGGGCTTCGCCGTCGACGACGTCCTGCGGCCCAACCGGATCGTGGTCGGCGTCAAGAGCGAGTGGGCCAACGGCATGCTCTACGCCGCGCACAAGGGCGTGTTCGACCTGGCCGCCACGGAGGACCGCGAGGTGCCCCTGGTGGTCACCGACTTCTCCACCGCCGAGCTGGTCAAGGTCGCCGCGAACGCCTTCCTGGCCACCAAGATCTCCTTCATCAACGCGATGGCCGAGGTCTGCGAGGCCTCCGGTGGCGACGTCACCCAGCTGGCCCGCGCGATCGGCTACGACCCGCGGATCGGCAACCGGTTCCTCCAGGCCGGCCTCGGCTTCGGCGGCGCCTGCCTGCCCAAGGACATCCGGGCCTTCCAGGCCCGCGCTCAGGAGTTGGGCGCCGGCGAGGCGCTGCGCTTCCTGCACGAGGTCGACCTGATCAACCTGCGCCGGCGTACCCGGGTGCTCCAGCTCGCCGCGGACCTGCTCGGCCGCCGCTCCGGCCCGGCCGGCCCGGACTTCTCCGGCACCCGGATCGCCGTGCTGGGTGCCACCTTCAAGCCCAACACCGACGACGTCCGCGACGCCCCGGCGCTCGCCGTCGCCGCGCTGCTGCACAAGGCCGGCGCCGACGTGCACGTGTACGACCCGCAGGGCACCGAGAACGCCCGCCGCGCGGTTCCCGAGTTGACGTACGAGAGCAGCATCAACGAGGCGGTCAGCAACGCCGACCTGGTCTGCGTTCTCACCGAGTGGGCCGACTTCCGCAACGCAGACCCGGTCGCCCTCGGCGAGTTGGTCAACGGCCGCAAGGTCGTCGACGGCCGCAACTGCCTCGACCCGGCACTGTGGACCCAGGCGGGTTGGGAGTACCGGGGCATGGGTCGCCCCTGACGGCACCGACGCCCACCGGCCGGTCATCGAGCACCTCGATGGCCGGCCGGTGTCGTTGTTTGCCCGGGACCCGCCGACAAGAGTCGAAATCCGCGCCAGCTTTGGGCATGCTGCGACAGTGGGAGTCCACAGTGCGGGTGGAGGGGTGTCGTGGCGACCTTTCAATGCTCCTCGTGCGGCCGGGAGATCAAGCCGGCCGTCCGATGCCCGCACTGTGGGGCAGATCAACCACAGTGGGTCGAGCACCTGGCCGACATTGAGCGTTCGATCGCGGAGATGAAGGCGCGCGACGCCGCCATCGCTCGCGAACAGCGGCAGATCGCCGCGAAGATGCAGGCCGCGCTCTTCCAGCGGGACATCCTCGCCCACGCCGGCGAGGAGCGGATCAAACAGGCCACCCGGCCACGTCGGGTGCTGCGCCGCCGCCCCGGCCGGCGGCCACCGACCGCCACCACCGGAGCGCCACCCCGGGTGCCCCGCCAGGGCACTCCACCCGCCCCGGAGGATCCGCCGCCGCCCCCACCCCGGGCCACCTGGCTGGACGTGGACGACCCGGAGCACCCGCCGGAGGCCTCCTCGCGGGAGGTGCAGAACATCCCGCTCGGGCTGGGCGCGCTGCTGCTCGGAGTGGCCGCGGTGGTCTTCGCCGCGGTGGCCACCAGCTCGATGGACGCGCTGGCCCGGCTCGGCATCCTGCTTGTGGCCACCGTGCTGATGCTGCTCGCCCCACCGGCACTGGCCCGACGTGGTCTCACCTCGACCGCCGAGACCATCGCCGCGGTCGGCCTGCTGCTGGTGCCGCTCGCCGGCAACGCCCTCTGGGCGGTGGACCGGATCGGCACCGACGGCGCATCCGGCACGGTCTTCGCCGGGGTGATCTTCGCGGTCACCGCCGTCGTCGCACTCGGGTACGCCGGTTGGACGGGTCTGCGCGCGCCCCGCTTCGCCACCGTGCTCGCCGCACAGCCGGTGCTGCCTCTGCTGGCGTACGACCAGATCAGCGGGCCGGGCGGCTGGGCGCTGGTGCTGGCCCTGGTCGCCCTCGTCAACCTCGGCCTGGCCCGCTCAGGGGTGGCCGTGGAGCGCCCGGTCCGGCAGGACCTGCCACCGCCGGGCCCGCCGTCGGCGCCCCGCCAACGCGACGCCGAGGGCCGACCGGAGGGCGACCCGGAGGAGGCCGCCGAACTGATCGACGCCAGTGGGGGCTCCGCCGACCCACAGCCGGCCCGCCCGGTGCCCGGCCTGCGGGAGCTGACCTGGTTGCTGCACGCTCTGGCGGTCGCCGTCTCGCTGGCGTACGCGGTCACCGCCCTGCTGCGGGCACAGACCGTGCCGACCGCGACCGGCGCCGGGGTGGTGCTGCTGCTGGCCGCCCTGATCGGGCTGGTCGGCGCGCTGGTGCTGCGTCGTCCGCCACTGCCCGACGTGGCAGCCGGCATCGTCACCCTGGCCGTGATCGGCGCGCTCAGCCGAATCGCCTCGGTGGCCCTCCCCGGCCGGGCGCTGCTGCTGATCGCGGCGGTCATCACGGTGACCGGGCTGGCGGTACGCGCGGTCCCGGAGGCGGCCCGACGTGGCCCACAGATCGCCTCCGCGGTGGCGCTGACCGTCAGCGGTCTGGTGGTCGCCGGCGGCGCGCTCCGCGCCGGGGTGGCACCGGTCCGGGCGGCGCTGCCCGCCTGGGGCCCCGACCTCAGCCGGTACCCGGGCGAGTTGGCCGCCGCGGTCGGGCCGACCACCTGGCAGCTCGCGGGTGCCGCATTCCTGCTCACCATCGCGGCGGTGCTGGCCCTGCCCACCGAGATCCGCCGGGAGTTCGCGGTGGCCGGCGCGGCGCTGACCGCGCTCGCCGTCCCGGCCTCGTTCGGTCTCGGCTGGACGACGGCACCCTGGCCAATGGTGATCACCGCGATCGGCATCGGGGTCATCGGGCTGTCCGCCCGCACCGACCGGGCCGCGCTCGCGCACGCCATCGGGGCGGCCGTGGTCGGCCTGTTCGGCGCGGGGGCCAGCCTGTCCAGCCCCACCCTCACCGCCGCGGTCCTGATCGCCCTGTTCGTGGCCGGGACGCTGGTCGCGCTGGCGCCCCGAATCCGGATCGCCTCGGCCGCCTCCGACACGGTCACCGCCTGGGCCGCCGGTGGCGCCGCGTTCGCGCTGCCCGGGGCGGTGGCCGCGTTCGTGGCCGCGACCATGCCGAGCGACCCGACCCCCACCCCGGCGAGCCTCCGCGAGGTGACCGTCCCGGTCCTGGCGGCCAGCTTCCTGGCGGTCTGCGTGACCCTCGGCTACGCCGCCGTCGTGCAGGTCTCCCAGCGGCACATCCCCGCGCCGCTGTCGGTCGGCACCGGCCTGGGCGCGCTGATGGTCACCGCCGCCGCGTTCGGGGCACCCGGCGCGACCGTCGCCGACGCCTGGGTCGGCGCGCTCCTGCTGGTCGCGGCGGTGCTGCTCTTCCTGGCTCCCTCCATCGACGCCGGCCGTCGAGCCGACCTCACTCTCGACGGCTCGGACCTGGCCGCCGCAGCGGTCACCACCGCCTTGATCGCCACGCTGGTACGGATCGGGGCGGTCCTCGCCCCCGGCGGGCAACTGGCCGTGGCCGCCGCCCTGCTCCTGGTGGTCGCCGTCGGCGCCCGCAGCATGCCGGAGGAGTGGCGACGCGGGCCGATCCTCGGCCTCGCCGTCGGCGGCGCCCTGATCGGCGTACTCGCCGGCTGGTCAGCGGTGCGCGGTGGGGTCGGCGTCCTGGCCACCCCCGGCCCGATCTGGCGGGGCGACCTGAGCGACTGGCCGGCCGCCCCGGTCGGCGGTGCCGCCTGGCAGGCACCGGTCGCGCTGGCGCTGCTGGCGCTCGCGGCCGGCATCCTGCTCCCACCGCCCTGGCGCTGGGACGTGTCCGGCGTGGCGGTGGTGCTCGCCACGATCGGCGCGCCAGCCGCGTTCGACCTGGCCTGGTGGTCGCCGGTGCTGGTCGGCGGAATGGTCGCCACCGTGTTCGGAATGGCCGCGGTGGCCACCGAGGAGGCCCGCGCCGGGCTGTCCCGGGCCACCGTGGCCGGGGTCGTCGCGCTGCACGCCGCCGGAGCCGGACTGGTCCGCCCATGGACCACGGCGTTGGCGCTGGGCAGCATCGCGCTGATCGGCGTGGTGGTGGCCACGCTGGCCCGCGTCCTCGCCGGACCGCAGGTCACCGACATCGACACCGAGGGGATGCCACCGCACCTGGCGCAGATCGGTGGCGCGGCGATCGGCGCCGCCCTGCTGGCCCTGCCCGGTGCGGTGGCGGCGCTGGCTGCCGAGTTCGAACACTCGGCGCAGGTGGTGCTGACCGCCGCGCTGGCCGCGACCAGCCTCGGCCTGGCCGCCGTGGCCGCCGTCCGCCGGCAGGTGCCGCAGTATCTGCCCTGGGTCAGCGTGGCGGTGGTCGGCGGGGCCACCATCAGCGCCCTCGCCGCCATCCCCACCGGTCTCGCCGCCGGCGTCTACGCGGCCGCCGCCGCCCTGCTCGGGGTGCTGGCCGAGCTGATCCGCGCGGCCACCGTGCCACCCACCGGCGCCGCCCAACCGGTCCGGCGCTGGGCGGTACGGCTCGACGGCGCGCTCCGGCGACTGCCAGATGATCCAGAGTCGCGGCGGTGGCGGGTCAACCCGGCCGCGGGCGCGTTGGCCGCGGCGGCGCTGCCGACTGCCCTGGCCCTCGCGTCGATCGCACCCGCGCTGGTCACCGCCCTGGTCGAGCCGCACCGCACGCTGACCCGGATCTGGCAGGGCCCGTCGCCGGAGTTGCTCACCCCACCACCGGACGTGGTCAACCCGACCCACGTGCTGACGGCGCTGCTGCTCACCGCGACCGCCGCGTTGGCCGCCACCGGGTTCAGCGGCGGGCGCCGGTCCCGGGCCGTGCCGGTGGTGCTGCCCGGGGCAGCCGTCACGCTGCTGATCGCACCGATCGCGCTGGGCCAGGGCTGGCCCGCCAGCACCGTCGCTGCGCTCTCCGTCTTCACCATCGCGATGCTCGGTCTCGCGCTGACCCCACCGCCGCCACTGGTCGAGCGGGCCCGCTCGCTGCGGCTGGCCCGGGTGCTGGTGTTCGTCATCGGTCTGGCCGGTGGCAGCGCCGGGCTCGCCGGCAGCCTGGCCGACCGGCAGATGACCCTGTTCACCCTCGGCAGCGCGGTCGGGGTGGGCGCGGTGGCGGCACTGTTCGGCACCACCCAGCGGGCGCGCATCCTCGGCTGGCTCTTCGCCTCACTCATGGCGCAGCTCTTCGTGCTCACCGCCGGCCTGGTCGCCGGGCTGGCGGCGGTCTGGTCCGCGTTCGGGGTGCTGGCCGTCGGCGCGGTCCTCCAGGTGCTCGCCGCGACGCTGCCCCGGCTGCGCCGTCCGGAGGCGCAGCGGGAGGCGTCCACTGTGGAATGGACCGGGTACGCTGCCGCGCTGATCGCGTTGGCCCTCGCCTTCGACTCGCCCCGACACATCGCCGCCCTGCTGGCCGCCTGGGGCGCTGTCCTGGGGGTGGCAGCCACCCGAACCGGTCGCCGGCCGGTGGAACGTCGGATCCTGTTCTGGGCGGTGGTGGTCTGTGAGATCACCGCGTGGTGGATCCTGATGCGGGTCGCCGACGTGGCGCTGCCCGAGGCGTACACGCTGCCGTTCGCCGCGCTGGCCCTCCTCGTCGGGGTCCTGGAGCTGCGCCACCGACCGGACATGAGCAGTTGGGTGGCGTACGGGCCGGCACTGGTCGCGGCCTTCGTGCCGACGCTGGCCATCGTGCTGGCCACCGAGTCCAGCACGATGCGGCAGATGCTGCTGCTGCTCGGCGCGGTCGCGGTGCTGGTCTTCGGCTCGTCCAGTCGGCAGCAGGCGCCGGTGATCGTCGGCGCGTCGGTCACCGCGATCACGGCGATCCACGCCCTGTTCAGCCTGGGCCCGTGGCTGGCGCTGATCCCGGTGGGCATCCTGCTACTGGTGCTCGGCGCGAGCAACGAGCGCCGCCGCCGCGCCCAGGAACGCCTACAGACCGCCCTACGCGGCATGAGATAAGGCGGAGGGTCACGGCGGGGTGCGTGAGTAGGCAGGGTGACTGGGCACGGCTCGCGGGTTGCTCACGAGCGACGGGCGCGGCTCGCGGGACGGGCGCGGCCGACGGGCGCGCTCGCGGGTCGGTTACCGCCGACGGCTTAGCGCAGGGTTGCCTGGAGGGCGGCTTCCTTGGTTGCTACCAGCTCTTCCAGGCCCTGCTGGTAGGTCGTCATCTGGGCGCGCAGGTTTTCGTCGCTCGCCCCGAGGATCCGTACGGCGAGCAGGCCGGCGTTGCGGGCGTTGCCGATCGACACGGTGGCGACCGGGACCCCGGCCGGCATCTGCACGATGGACAGCAGCGAGTCCATGCCGTCGAGGTGCTTCAGAGGCACCGGCACCCCGATCACCGGCAGCGGCGTCACCGACGCGACCATGCCGGGAAGCGCGGCGGCACCACCCGCCCCCGCGATGATCACCTTGAGGCCGCGGGCGGCGGCGTCGCGTCCGTACTCGATCATCGCGACCGGAGTCCGGTGCGCCGAGATCACGCGCACCTCGTACGCCACGCCGAAGTCGTCCAACACCTCGGCGGCGGCCCGCATCGTCGGCCAGTCCGAGTCGCTACCCATGATCAGCCCAACCGTGCTCACTGCGGGCCTCTCCTCGTTTCCGAAATCGTGGTTCACTCGTGCCCCTCGCGCAGCCAGCGCGCGGCCCGTGCGGCCCGTGCCCGCAGGTCGTCCAGGTCGTCGCCGAGCACCGTGACGTGCCCGATCTTGCGGCCAGGTCGCACCTGCTTGCCGTACAGGTGCACCTTGGCACCCGGCTCGGCGGCGAAGAGGTGGTGCAACCGCTCGTCGATCGACATTCCGCCCGGCTCACCGCCGAGCACGTTCGCCGACACCACCACCGGGGCGGTCAGCGCGGTGTCACCCATCGGGTAGTCCAGCACGGCCCGCAGGTGCTGCTCGAACTGCGAAGTCCGGGCGCCCTCGATGGTCCAGTGCCCGGAGTTGTGCGGACGCATCGCCAGCTCGTTGACCACGATCGCGGGCCGGCCGGCGTCGTCGCGCACTTCGAACAGCTCCACGGCCAGCAGGCCGATCACACCGAGCGCGGTGGCCAGGTCGATGGCGAGCTGCTGCGCGGAGACCGCCAGCTCCTCGTCCAGGCCGGGTGCCGGGGCCAGCACCTCCACGTTGATGCCGTCGCGCTGCACCGTCTCGACCACCGGGTACGCGGCCACCTGACCGAACGGCGAACGGGCCACCTGCACGGCCAACTCCCGCCGCAGCGGCACCCGCTCCTCGACGATCAGCCGGGTGCCGCCAGCGAGCAGCGTGGTCGCCAACTCGGTGGCCTGGGCGGCGTCGTCGACCATCCAGACGCCCCGGCCGTCGTACCCACCCCGCGCCGCCTTGAGCACCACCGGCCAGCCGACCTGCTCGCCGAAGCTGATCAGGTCGGCGGGCTCCCCGACCGGGCGCCAGGCCGGGTTGGGGGCGCCCAGCTCGGTCAGGCGTTCCCGCATGACCTGCTTGTCCTGCGCGTGCAGCAGCGCGTCCGCCGGCGGGTACAGCGGCACGCCTTCCGCCGCCAGCGTGCGGATGTGTTCGGAGGGCACGTGCTCGTGGTCGAAGGTGACCACGTCGCAGCCCTTGGCGAAGGTGCGCAGGGCGGCCAGGTCGGTGTGGTCGCCGTACTGGACATCGGCGGCGACCAGCGCCGCGCCGTCGTCGGGGGCGGTCGCGAGCACACGCAGTGACTGGCCGAGGGCGATCGCGGCCTGGTGGGTCATCCGGGCCAACTGGCCGCCACCCACCATGCCGACAACTGGCAGACCGGTACGGGAATCCATAGCGCGGCCAGCCTATCCGGGCCGCCGACGGGCCCACCGGGAGGGCTGGCGACCCACCACGGAACCGCTGGCGGGAGCACCCGGCGGACGGCGCGGGCGACTACCCGGCGTGGCGGTGCGCTCAGCTCAGCTCAGCTCAGCTCAGCTCGGCGATTAGTTCCTCCACCGAGGTGACCGGCCGCTGGCAGACGAAACCCCGGCAGACGTACGCGGCGGACCGCCCGTCGACCAGCGGACGGTCGGCGAGCAGCGGCACACCCGGCTGGTCCGGACGGCCGGCGACGACCACCGCCCCGGGCGGGGCGTGCCGGTGGGCGGCGGCCACCAGGGGGTCGCCGGCCGGATCGTCGGTGGCCACGGCGATCTCGTACGGCCCGGAGAGCAACGCCTCGCCGACCATGGCCGCGTACCCGGTGAACCGGGGGTGCTGCCCGACGATCGGCGCGACAGTGCTCAGGGCCGCCTCGGCGGCCTCCCGGTAGCGTGTCTCCCCGGTCAACGCCGAGTACGCCACCAACCCGGCGATCATCGCCGACCGGCCGGACGGCGTGGCGTTGTCGGTCGGGTCGGCCGGCCGGGCGACGAGCCGCTCCGCGTCGTCGGCGGTGTCGTAGAAGGCGCCTCCGGGGGCGGCGAAGTGCGCCAGGGCGGTGTCCAGCAGCTCGCCGGCCAGGGTGAGCCAGCGGCCGTCGCCGGTGAGCTGGTGCAGCGCGCAGAAGGCCTCGGCCACACAGCCGTAGTCCTCCAGGACACCGGCCGGCTCGCCGACCTTGCCGTTGCGGGAGACCCGGCGCAGCCGGCCGTCGACCAGGTGCACGGTGGCCAGGTGCTCGGCGGCCTGGCGCATCGCCCCGTCGGCGACGATGGTGATGCCGTCCATCAGGTTGGCATCCTCGTCCTGTGGGGATACGTACCCGGCGGCGACCTGCTGGAACTCGGCGATGGCGGTGATCGCCAGGCCGTTCCAGGCGGCCACCACCTTGTCGTCGAGGGCCGGCTGCGGGCGGGTGTCCCGGGCGGCGAGCAGCCGTCCGACCACCTGCTGCCAGCGGGCGCGTACCTCGGGCGCGGCATCGTCCACGTCCCGGGCCAGCCGGAGCACGCTCGTGCCCTTTTCGAAGGTGCCGTCGTCGGTGACGGTGAACAGGTCGGCGGCGAACCGGCCGTCCTCCTCGCCCAACGCCTCGACGAGCTGGGCGGGCGTCCAGGCGTAGGTGAGCCCTTCCACGCCCTCGGTGTCGGCGTCCAGGGCGGACGCGAACCCCTGCCCCGGCCGGTGCAGCTCGTCGGCGAGGAACCGGGCGGTGTCCCGGGCCACCCGGCGGGCCAGCGGGTCGCCGGTGAGTCGCCACATCTGGGTGTAGAGCCGCAGCAGCAGCGCGTTGTCGTAGAGCATCTTCTCGAAGTGCGGCACCGTCCAGTGCGCATCCACCGAGTACCGGGCGAAGCCGCCCGCGAGCTGGTCGTAGATGCCGCCCCGGGCCATCGCCTCGGCGGTGTGCCGGGTGATCTCCAGGCTGGTCGGGTCGCCGGTGCGCTGGTGGTGACGCAGCAGGAAGAGCAGGTTCATGTGCGGCGGGAACTTCGGGGCACCACCGAACCCGCCGTTCGTGGCGTCGTACTCGCTGGCCAGCTTCGCGGCTGCCGCGTCGAGCAGCGGGGCGTCCAGCGGCGCGGTGGGGCCACCCACGGCCTGCGCGCCGCCGATCGCCTCGACCACGGCGGCGCCCTGGCCCAGCACCGCCTCGCGCTGCTCCCGCCAGGCGGTGGCGACCGACTGGAGCAACTGGATGAAGTTGGGTCGGGGGAAGTAGGTGCCGCAGAAGAACGGGGTGCCGTCCGGGGCGGCGAAGACGGTCATCGGCCACCCGCCCTGGCCGGTCATCGCCTGGGTCGCGGTCATGTAGACCGCGTCCACGTCCGGACGCTCCTCACGATCCACCTTGATCGATACGAAGTTGTCGTTCATCAGGGCGCCGACCTGCGCGTTCTCGAACGACTCGTGCGCCATGACGTGGCACCAGTGGCAGGCCGCGTAGCCGACCGAGATGAGCACCGGGACGTCCCGCCGCTTCGCCTCGGCGAACGCCTCGTCCGACCACTGCCACCAGTCGACCGGGTTGTCGGCGTGCTGGAGCAGGTACGGGCTGGTGGCGTCGACGAGTCGGTTCACCTGACGACCATAGCCAGCCCCGGCGCGGACCGCGCGGGCTCCACCCGGACGGTCAGGACGCGCCGTCGGCGCGGAGCCGGAACACGTTCGACTCCGCCGAGTCGCGCAGCGACCCCAGCACGGCGCCGATCTTGTCGGCCGGCATCGGCTTGAAGAAGTGGTAGCCCTGCGCGGAGGTGCAACCCAGCTCGGCCAGGGCCATCCGCTGCTCGGCGGTCTCCACCCCTTCGGCGACCACCCGCAGCCCCAGCTCGTGGGCGAGGCCGACGGTCGTCCGGACGATAGCGGCGGCCTCCGGCGAGTCGGCCATCCGGATGACGAAGGAGCGGTCCACCTTCAACTCGTCCACCGCGATCCGGGTGAGGAAGGTCAGCGACGAGAAGCCGGTGCCGAAGTCGTCGACAGCGAGTTGCACGCCCATCGACCGGAGCGTCGCCAGCACCTCGTCGATGACCTCCAGCTCGCTCATCACCACCGTCTCGGTGATCTCCAGAACGAGCCGGTGCGGCGGCACCTGGTGGCGGCGCAACGCGTCGGCGATCTCGGTGGGCAGCCGGGGGTCGAGCAGGCTGCGCGCCGAGAGGTTGACCGAGATCGGGACATCCAACCCCTCCCGGGCCCAACCGGCGGCCACGCCGAGCGCCTTGTTCAGCACGTAACGGGTGAAGGTGCCGAGCTGCTCGCTGTTCTCCACCGGCCGGATGAAGTCGGCCGGGTTCAGCCACCCGCGCCGGGGGTGCTGCCAACGGATCAGCGCCTCCACCCCGGTGGGCGCACCCGTGGCCAGGTCCACCGCCGGTTGCAGTGCCAGCACCAGCTGATCGTCGACCTTCAACGCCTCACGCAGCTCGGCCAGCAGGGCGAGCTGGTCGGTGCTGGCCGCGTCGCGGGCGCTGTCGTACGCGGCGACGTTGCCACCGCCCTCCTTGGCCTGGTACATCGCGATGTCGGCCCGCCGCAGCAGCTCGGTCAGGTCTGCGGTGCCCGCGGCGGCCACCACCACCCCGACCGAGACCTCGATGGACATCCGTACGCCGGCCACCTCGGTCGGCGCGGCCAGCCGTTCGGCGATCTCGCGGGCCTGGCGCAACGCGTGGGCCATCGGGGCGGCCCGGTCGCCGAGCACCGGCACCGCGGTGAGCAGGAGGGCGAACTCGTCGCCGCCGAGTCGCCCGAGCAGGTCGCCGGGGCGGACCAGGGCGTTGAGACGGTTCGCGGTCAGCCGCAGCAGTTGGTCACCCGCCGCATGGCCGAGGGTGTCGTTGACTTCTTTGAACTGGTTGATGTCCAGCAGCAGCAGCGCCACCGGGTGATCGTGGCTGAGCTGTCGCAGCGACTGATCGCCCTTGCTCAGCATCGCCGCCCGGTTGGCGATGCCGGTGAGCGGGTCGTGCACCGCCTCGTACGACGAGCGGGCGGTCACCAGCCGCAGCTCGTGATGGGTCGCGGCGTCGTGCAGCGCGGCGGCGAGCGCGTCGCCGAACGCGGCCACCGCGTCTCGTTCCCGGGCCGTGGGCGGGGCCGAACGGGGGAACCGCACCCGCAGTCGACCGACCGGCGCGGCGCCGACCGACAGCGCCCGACTCAGCTCGTGTTCGTCCGGCTCGGACTGGTCCGGCGGGCCCGTCTCCCGGTCGACCAGCTGACCGCTGGCGTCGCCCCGGTAGCGGTGCCACCGGCCGTCGACCCGGGCCACGTCGACGTCCACCAGTTCGGCGTTGAACAGGGTCAGCGCCCCGGTGACCGCCGCGCTGGCTACGCCCCGCTCGTCGAGCTGGTTGAGGGCGGCGGTGGCCTCGGCGAAGGCCCGCCAGGTGCGGCGCTCCTGATCGGAGCGCAGCCGGTACCGGTAGGTCTGTTGCAGCAGCCACAGCAGCGGCGGCAGCAACAGCAGCCAGCGCGGGTCGAGCTCCAGCAGAGCGACCACCACGAGGCCGACGGCCACGTTGCCGACGAACATCAGCAGCTTGCCGCGCAACGCGGCGAGCAGCGGCGGCCCGATCGGCAGCCCGTGCCGCAGACCCAGCGTCACCCCGCCCAGCCAGGCGGTCACCAGGAGGTACGTCACCGAACCGGCGATCACGGCCAGCGCCAGCATCGGGGTGGGCGGAGAGAGCAGCGGCCGACCGAGCGCGGTGGTCACGGAGACGGCCAGCGCCGACGCGGCGGCCAGCGACGCGGCGATCCGGACGATCTCCAGGGCCGGGCGGCGGTCGTTGTGCAGCGACAGTATCGTCCAGGCCAGCCCGGTGCCGAGCAGCGTGGCAGACGGGAGCCAGCCGGCTGGGGTCAGGTAGAGGCAGACGATCAGGGCGGCCTCGCCCCAGGTGATGCTGACCATGCCGGCGGCCGAGCGGAATCGCAGCCGGGCGAGCTGGGCGAGGGCCAGCACGGCGACGGCGATGCCGAAACGGGCCGGACCGCCGAGGGGGTCGTCGGCCGGCAGCCGGACCGGGAGGGTCAACCCGACCGCGGCGGCGGCCAGGGCGGTCAGCGTGACGGCGGCGGTGAGCACGAGCAGCCGGCCCGGTGTGCCACGCACCCCGAGCCGATCGAACGGGTCGTCGGCCGGACCGGAGGTCATCGACCTTGCCCGTCAGCCGACCGGCCGACGTCGCGGCGGGCGGCCGGTGCTGTGCTGGTCATCGGCGCCCCCTCCCGCACACGGCTCGGAGACTTTTGGTCCCCCCGGCGGAAGGCTAAGCCAAACCGGGTGGTCGCAACAGGGGGCGACCACCCGGTTCGGCGTGATTCATGCGCGGACTACCCGTTCAGGTGCTGCTGGTGCCCGTTGGGAGCGGGCGTGGATGAATCACGCCCCCCGGTCCCGTCTGTCGGATCGACGACTGCCGCATCGGCCCTGGTCGGGTCGGTCGACCCGGACTGCTGGGGAAAACGGTCCGGCAGGCGGCGCAGCCGAGCGTTCATGTTGCGGATCAGCAGGATGGTCGCGGTGGCCAGCAGCAGGATGAGGAAGAGGCCCATCGGCCCGGCCAGACCACCCGTGCGGGTGTCCCCGAAGTTGTTCTCCGCGAGCACCTGGGTAGCGGTCAGCATGGCGTTCCTCCGATGTGCGGTTGGTAACCAGGGTAGCCCTGCCGGGAATCAGCGCGCGTGCGCCGTCTCCCGCACCCCGGCGAAGAGATCGGACTCGGGCAGCGGGCTGTCGACCATCGAGCGGGCCAGCTCGTAATCCTCGGTCGGCCAGGCGCGCTGCTGGAGCTCCATCGGCACGTGGAACCAGAAGCCATCCGGGTCGACCTGGGTGGCGTGGGCGCGCAGCGCGTCGTCGCGGACCGGGAAGTAGTCCGCGCATTCGACCCGGGTGGTGATCCGGGGGCCCTTGTCGGGCCGATCCTCCCACCGCTTGAGCCACTCCTCGTAGGGCGACTCCAGACCGGCGGCCAGCATGCCCTCGTGCAGGGCCATGATCTTGCCCTTGGAGAAGCCGATGTCGTAGTAGAGCTTCAGCGGCTGCCAGGGCGCACCCAGCTCCGGGTAGCGCTCCGGGTCACCGGCGGCCTCGAACGCGGCCACGCTCACCTTGTGGCACATGATGTGGTCGGGGTGCGGGTAGCCGCCCTCTTCGTCGTACGTGGTCACGACGTGCGGACGGAACTCGCGCATCAACCGCACCAGCGGGCCCGCGGCGACCTCGACGTCCTGGAGGGCGAAACAACCCTCGGGCAGCGGCGGCAGCGGGTCGCCCTCGGGCAGGCCCGAGTCGACGAAGCCCAGCCAGGCCTGGTCCACGCCGAGGATGGCCCGCGCGGCGTCCATCTCGGCCCGCCGAATCTCGCCGATGTTGGCCCACACGTCGGGCCGGTCGAGCTTGGGGTTGAGCACGCTCCCGCGCTCGCCGCCCGTGCACGTCACGACCAGGACGTCCACCCCCTGAGCGACATACTTCGCCGTCGTCGCCGCGCCCTTGCTCGACTCGTCGTCCGGGTGCGCGTGCACGGCCATGAGACGCAGTTGCTCTGCCAACTTCGGCGCTCCTCGTCTGTGCCGGACGGTGGACCCGACCGGGCTCGACCGGCTGACCTGCCGGGATCTTCCTCACCGCACCCTGCCGCCGGTCACCGGGCCG
Organism: Micromonospora sp. NPDC005220; assembly: GCF_040607895.1. Classification (NCBI taxonomy): domain Bacteria; kingdom Bacillati; phylum Actinomycetota; class Actinomycetes; order Micromonosporales; family Micromonosporaceae; genus Micromonospora; species Micromonospora sp. NPDC005220. The sequence goes on along the minus strand of NZ_JBEXHP010000003.1, from coordinate 53,777 downwards.
GGCATGACCTGCCATTGCCGCCGCTGGACCGGGTGGGAGGATGGGGCTCTGCCATTCTTGCCGATGCCGCCGACAACAACGCCAGGAGATACCCGCCGGTGACCGAGACGCACGCCACAATTTCACCAGGCGCGCCGGTGTTCCCGGCCGGGCGCTACGGCCGCCGCCGGGCGCCGGGCGGTCAGCGCCGCCGTACGCTGCTCGCCGCGCTGGCGCTGTTGGCGCTCGTGGCGACGCTGACCGTGATCTCGGTCCGGCTCTACCGCCAGTACGGCGACCCGGCCTACGACGCCCAGGTGATCACGTACACCGACATCACGGACAATCAGCTGATTGTCGACTTTCGGGTGACCGTCCCGCCGGGTGGATCAGCGGTCTGCGTGCTGCGGGCCCGGGACCGTGCCGGTGCCGAGGTGGCCCGCGAACAGGTCACCGTGACCGCGGATCCGGGAGATCGACACGTCACCACCCGGCACCGCCTGGCGACCACCGCGCGGCCGTTCATCGGCGAGGTCCTGCGCTGCCGACCACCGTCCTGAGCTGCCCTGACAGCACCGAAACCGGGGCTGAGCGAGCGCCTACCCGGGGTGTCAATCACAGACACCGGCGGTGATGGCCGACACGCTGTGTCGTACCGCACTGGTAACTTGGTAGTTCACCTGTCAGCCAGCCACGCACAACTGAGGAGAACGCCTGTGTCCACTGGCAACGAGGCGCCCGCCACCTGGCTGTCGCAGGACGCGTACGACCGCCTCCAGGCCGAGCTCGACGAGCACATCGCCAACCGTCCGGCGATCGCAGCCGAGATCAACGCGCGGCGCGAGGAGGGCGACCTGCGGGAGAACGGCGGCTACCACGCCGCCCGCGAGGAGCAGGGCAAGGCCGAGGGTCGCATCCGCTACCTGCAGGAGTTGCTGCGCACCGCGAAGGTCGGCGAGGCCCCGACCGCCGACGCGGTGTCGCCGGGCATGGTGGTGACGATCTACTTCGACGACGACACCAACGACACCGAGACCTTCCTGCTCGGTTCTCGGGAGATCGCGGCCACCACCGACCTGACCGTCTACAGCCCCGAGTCCGCGCTGGGCAAGGCGATCCTGGGCGGCCGAGCGGGGCAGACCTGCACCTACACGGCGCCCAGCGGCGCCGACATCAAGGTGACAGTGGTCAGCTTCGAGCCGTTCTCCGGCTGACCATCGCCGGTCGCGCCACCCGCTGCCGGCCAGGCTGACCGACGCCGACCGCTGTCGGCCGGGCTTGACCCGTCGCCGGCGCCCGCTCCGAACCATCGCGCATCCGAGGCGTGGCACCCACCGGTGTCACGCCTCGGCCGCGAAGACCACCTGGTATCCGCTGGCCCGCAGGGCACTGATCAGCGTGTCCGAGTGCTCGACGCCCCGGGTCTCCACCGACAGCGCCACCTCCACCTCACCGAGGCCGAGGTGCGGGTTGGCCCGCTGGTGCTCCACGTCCACCACGTTGGCCCGGTGCTCGGCGATCTGGCTGAGCAACGACGCGAGCTGCCCCGGCCGGTCCGAACAGCGGACGGTCACCCGCAGGTAGCGGCCCGCCGCCGCCAACCCGTGCTCGATCACCCGCAGCATCAGCAACGGGTCGATGTTGCCGCCGGAGAGCACCGCGACCACCGGCGTCTCCACCTCGACAACGCCGGCCAGCAGCGCGGCGACGCCGACCGCCCCGGCCGGCTCGACCACCTGCTTGCCGCGCTCCAGCAGCATCAGCAGGGCCCGGGAGATGTCCTCCTCGGAGACCGTGACGATCTCGTCGACCAGCTTGCGCACGTGGTTGAAGGTGATCTCCCCCGGTCGGCCGACCGCGATGCCGTCGGCGATGGTGGAGAAGACGGGCAGCCGGACCGGTTCTCCGGCCACCAGTGAGGGCGGGAACGCCGCCGCGCCGGCCGCCTGCACACCGATGATCCGGACGTCCGGCCGCAACGCCTTCGCGGCCACCGCCATGCCCGAGATCAGACCGCCGCCGCCCACCCCGGTGATGATCGTCTTCACCTCGGGGCACTGTTCGAGGATCTCCAGCGCCACCGTGCCCTGCCCGGCGATCACGTCGGGGTGGTCGAACGGGTGGATCAGCACCGCGCCGGTGCGCTCGGCGTACGTGTGCGCGGCGACCAGCGACTCGTCGACGGTGTTCCCGGCCAGCTCGACCTGCGCGCCGTACCCCTTGGTGGCAGCCACCTTCGGCAGCGGCGCGTTGACCGGCATGAAGACGGTGGCGTGCGTGCCGACCAGACCGGCGGCGAGGGCCACGCCCTGCGCGTGGTTGCCCGCGCTCGCCGCGACCACACCCCGCTCCCGCTCCGCCGCCGACAACCGGGAGATCCGGACGTACGCGCCCCGCACCTTGTACGAGCCGGCGCGCTGCACGTTCTCGCACTTGAGCCATACCGGCCCGCCCAGCGCCGCGCTGAGCGGTCGGGAGGGCTCGAGCGGGGTGGTCCGGACGACGTCGGCGAGCAGTTTCCGCGCAGCCCGTACGTCGTCGAGGCCAACCAGTTCCGTCATGCCCCGATCGTGCCACCCGCCCCCGGGCCCTCAGGCCGTGGGCCCCGGCCGTTGGCCAGCACGGGCATGCCGTGCCGCAGGGCCGGGCGTTGATCCACTCCAGATCGCCGACATGGGGTTGTGTCAGGTCCGCCCTGACAGCGCCACATCGATCTGGTGTGGATCATGACGCGGGCACGGCCCCCGGCGTCTCCGGTGTCGCCTCAGCCACCGGGGCGGGCGAGGCCGCCGGGGCGGGCGAGGCAGCCGGGGCGGGCGAGGCAGCCGGGGCGGGCGAGGCAGCCGGGGCGGGCGGGGCGGGCGGCCACGTCTGCGCCGGCCAGGCTGGGGCGGTCGGCCACGCCGGGGCGGCGCGGGCGATCCGGGCCTCCTGCGCGGCGGAGATCCGGTGGATCAGCAGGATCAGCGTCACCGCCGCGATCGCGGCACCCAGCGCGGGCAGCGTGTTGCGGAGCAGGGAGTCCTGGTAGTAGTTGACGTACGCCTGGTAGCCGGCTTCGTTGAACGGGGTCTCCGGCAGCTTTTCGTACGCCCTGTCGTCGGCGCGGCTGCTCAACCGTGAACCGACGCTGAACACCAGCCAGGAGCACCACCAGACGCCCACGGAGGTCGGCGTGAACCGCTGCCAGAGGCTGTCCCGCGCCACACTCGCCATGACCCGCGCCGGCACCACGAAGTTCGCGAACGGCACCAGCCAGCCGGCGATGGCCCAGCCGGATCCCAGCGTCGGCAGCGCGCCGGGGAAGGCGTCGGTGTTCTTGCGCGCCCGGTATATCCAGATGATCACCAGCACGGCGGCGGTAAGGTGCGCCACCGTCATGGTCAGCGCCACCAGCCCGGTGACGATCACCCCGCCGAGCAGCAGGTCCGCGTCGTCGTGGGCCATGGCCCGCCGGGCCAGCACCATCCCGATCACCGGGGACAACGCCACCACCAGGTACAGCACGGCGGTCGCGCCGACGGCGACGCTGGCCGCGAGCCCGATCCCGCGTACGCGGTAGGTCGGCACTCCCGGCGCGACGGCAGGCTGACCCAGCGGCGTGTAGCAGCGCTGGCATTCGTTGTGCTCGGGGGACGTGGCGTCCCCGCAGGTCTGGCAGCGCACTGGTTTCTCCCGGGTCCGCGCGACGTGGCGCGCACACGCTAGACGATCATGCGCTGGCCGGCGACCCCGTTTCGACGAGGGGATAGCCGGGGGCGTGGCGCGTCCACGGGGCGGCCATCTCGAACTGACCGGCCACACCGAGCAGCAGCAGCTCCGAGCCGGGCGGACCGACCAGTTGCACGGCCACCGGCAGGCCGTCCGGGCGGCGGCCGACCGGCACGACGACCGCCGGCAGGCCGGCGATGTTCCAGGGTGCGGCGTACGGGGCGTACCGGATGTTGGCCGACATGTTCGCCCGCCAGGACCGCTCCGACCAGCGGGCCGCCTCCGGTGGCGCGCTGGCCAGGGCCGGGGTGAGCAGCAGGTCGACCGAGTGGTCGGTGAAGAAGTCCACCGACCGTTGCCGCCAGGCCGCCCGGTCCGCCTCCCGCACGTAGCCGCGACGCTGCGCCCACTCGCCCAGCGCGACGTGCCGCCGGGTACGCCGTTGCAGACCGCGCCGGTCCAGGCCGGAGGCGCGGACGTCGGTGGCGGCTGCGGCGAGCCAGGTGGCGATGCCCTGCAGGCCCAGCGCGGTGGGGTAGACCGGATCGGCCGGCACCGTGTCGTGCCCGGCGGCGGCGAGGAGCCGGCCGGCGGCGGCGACCGCGTCCCGGTTGGGCGCGTCGGGTGCGACACCGCGCACCGGGGAGCGCAGCGAGACGCCCACCCGCAGCCGCTGCGGCGGGACCAGCTTCTCGGGACGGCGACCGGCGAGCACCGAGAAGCCGACCGCCGCGTCGGCGACCGTGCTGGTCAGCATGCCGTGCTCGGTGAGGCCGAACCAGTCGTCCGCCCCGAGCTGGCAGGGGACCACGCCCCGACCCGGCTTGAGCCCGACGAGTCCGCAGCAGGCCGCCGGAATCCGGATCGAGCCGAGACCGTCGTTGCCGTGCGCGATCGGCACCAGCCCGGCGGCGACCGCGGCGGCGGCGCCACCCGAGGACCCACCGGGGGTACGCGTGCTGTCCCACGGGTTTCGGGTCACCGCGCTGTCGTCGTCGGTGAGTGCCCACAGCCCGAGCTCCGGCATTCGGGTCACGCCGAGGATCACCGCGCCGGCGCCGCGCAGCCGACGCACCACCTCGTGGTCGGCCTCCGCGACGCCGGTGCGGGCGGCGGCCGACCCGTTCCAGGTGGGCAGGCCGGCGACCGGGGTGTTCTCCTTGACCGCCACCGGAACCCCGGCCAGCGGCAGGTTCGCCAGGTCCTCCTGCTCGTCGACCTTCTCCGCCTCGGTGATCGCCTCACCGCCGCGAACGGCGCGGAACGCGGCCAGCTCACGGTCGGTTCGGGAGATGTATTCGAGGTGGTCGGCGACGACCTGGGTCGCCGAGACGTCACCTCGGCGTACGCCCCGGGCGATCTGCTTGGCGGTCGCTCCGACCCAGGTCGCCATGATGTCCTGCACGGCCATCCTTCCCCAGCGGTCAGCCCAGTGCCTGCTCCAGATCGGCGAGTAGGTCGTCGACCGTCTCGATGCCGACAGACAGTCGCACGAGATCGCCGGGAACTTCAAGCGGCGAGCCGGCAGCACTTGCGTGTGTCATCCGACCCGGGTGCTCGATCAGGGATTCCACGCCGCCCAGCGACTCGGCGAGCACGAAGAGCTTGGCCCGGTTGCAGATGTCCACGGCGTGGTCCTCACCACCGGCGGCGCGGAACGAGATCATGCCGCCGAACCGTCGCATCTGCTTGGCGGCCACCTCGTGACCGGGGTGCGAGGGCAGCCCCGGATAGATCACCTGGGCGACCTTGGCGTGCCCGTCGAGGTACGCGGCGAGCCGCTCGGCGTTGTCGCAGTGCCGGTCCATCCGTACCCCGAGGGTCTTGATGCCCCGCAGGGTGAGCCAGGCGTCGAACGGGCCGTTGATCGCGCCCATCGCGTTCTGGTGGTAGCGCAACTCCTCGCCGAGCCCGGCGTCGGCGACGACGAGCGCACCACCGACCACGTCGGAGTGCCCACCGATGTACTTGGTGGTGGAGTGCACCACCACGTCCGCGCCGTACGCGATCGGCTGCTGGAGGTACGGCGAGGCGAAGGTGTTGTCGACCACCAGCAGGGCGCCCGCGTCGTGGGCCACGGCGGCCAGGGCGGCGATGTCGGCGATTCCGAGCAGCGGGTTGGTCGGCGTCTCCACCCAGACGATCTTCGTGCGGCCAGGCTGCACGGCCGCCCGGATCGCGGCCGGGTCGGAGACCTTGGCCGGGCTGAACTCCAGGCCCCAGCGCTGAGCGACCCGGGCGAAGAGCCGGTACGTGCCGCCGTACGCGTCGTCCGGGATCACCACGTGGTCGCCCGGCTGGCAGACGGCCCGCAGCAGGGTGTCCTCGGCCGCCAGGCCGCTGGCGAAGGCGAGCCCCACCGGCCCACCCTCCAGCGCCGCCAGGCACTCCTGCAGCGCGTCCCGGGTCGGGTTGCCCGAGCGGCTGTACTCGTAGCCGAGACGCGGTGCGCCGACCGCGTCCTGCGCGTACGTGCTGGTCTGGTAGATCGGTGGGATCACCGCGCCGGTGCGGGCCTCAGGGTCCTGACCGGCGTGGATGGCGAGCGTCTCGAAGCCGTGACTCATGCTGGTGAGGCTAGTGCCCGGTCGGAGCGGGCCGGAACGGAACCCGTGCCTTGGGCCGGGCCCGACCGTCCGGCGCCGGTCGGCATAGCCTGGCCGGATGAGCGGTTGCGTGTTCTGCGGCATCGTGACGGGCGAGGTGCCGGCGTTCCGGGTGGCCGACACCCCGGACGGGGTGGTGTTCCTGGACACCCGGCCGGTGTTCAAGGGACACGTGCTGGTGGTGCCCCGGGTGCACCTGGTGACCCTGGCGGAGTTGCCGGCCGACCTGCTGCCCGGCTACTTCGCGATGGTTCAGCGGCTGGCGGTGGCGGTGGAGACCGCTCTCGGCGCCGGTGGGACGTTCGTGGCGATGAACAACAAGGTGTCCCAATCGGTGCCCCACCTGCACACCCACGTGGTCCCGCGGACCAAGGGCGACGGGTTGCGTGGCTTCTTCTGGCCGCGCACCCGGTACGCCGACGACACCGAGGCCCAGACGTACGCGGACCGGGTCGCCGCGGCGCTGCCCGGTTTGGCCTGACTCACTCGCCCGCGGGTAAGGAAGCAGGGCCCTCCGGTGTTGCACGCTGCGAGCGGTACGAGAGGAGATCCCCACCGTGTTTTTGCGCCGTATGAACGCCGAGATGGTCACGCCCGACCAGGCCCTGCCGGGCCGCCCGATCGCCATGCCGGTCGCCGACCGCCACGAGGTGCTGGGCACCCCGTTGAAGGGCCCGTTCCCTGAGGGACTTGAGGTCGCGGTCTTCGGCATGGGCTGTTTCTGGGGCGCCGAGCGACTGTTCTGGACGCTGCCCGGCGTTTACACCACCTCCGCCGGCTACGCGGGTGGCATCACCAAGAACCCGACGTACGAGGAGACGTGCTCCGGCCGGACCGGGCACGCCGAGGTCGTCCAGGTGGTGTACGACCCCAGCAGGATCAACTATGCGGACCTGCTGAAGGTCTTCTGGGAGAACCACGACCCGACCCAGGGCATGCGCCAGGGCAACGACGTGGGCACCCAGTACCGCTCGGCGATCTACACCACCACCGACGAGCAGCGGACCATCGCCGAGTCGTCCCGGGACGCGTTCCAGCCGATCGTGACGCGGGCCGGCAAGGGTGAGATCACCACCGAGATCGCCCCGCTCGGCAGCTACTACTTCGCCGAGGACTACCACCAGCAGTACCTGGCCCCGACCAAGAACCCGAACGGGTACTGCAACCACGGCCCGAACGGGCTGAGCTGCCCGGTCGGCGTCGCCCGCGTCGGCGGCTGACCACCTGCGGACACACGTGATGCCCGGCTGCCCAGGAGGTGGTCGGGCATTCCCGTACGGCCCTGTGATCGAAATCCGTTGCCGGGCCTGACGAGAACTCGATAACGTGGCCGTACACGTGAAAGGAGGTGGTCCAGACTTGTATAGCAATCGGACTCGTGAGGTGGCTGTCAGCTAGCCGCTGTCCTCGACAGTGATCGGTCCGCCGCGAGGCGGGCAACAGCACCATCGTCGAGACCGTGTGGCAGCGGTGCGGCGAATCCACGACAGCCACCCGACCCCCGGGGTGCCGGCCAAGTCCAGCCGGCCCGCGCGAAAGCGCGGAGCACCCCGGGGGTCGCTCCATATCCGCGGGAGTGGCGATGTCCATGCGCGAGCTGGTGGTGCTGGGTACGGCCAGCCAGGCGCCGACCCGTCAGCGCAACCACAACGGGTACGTGCTGCGCTGGGACGACGAGGTGATCCTCTTCGACCCGGGCGAGGGCAGCCAGCGTCAGCTCCTGCACACCACGGTCACCGCCACCGACCTGACCCGGATCTGCGTCACCCACTTCCACGGCGACCACTGCCTCGGCCTGCCCGGCACCATCCAACGGCTCTCCCTGGACCGGGTGGCGCATCCGGTCGCCGTGCACTTCCCCGCCGGTGGCGCCGAGTACTTCGCCCGGCTACGGTACGCCACTTCCTTCTACGAGACCGCCGAGCTGCGGGTCGAGCCCATCGAGGCGGACGGGCAGCGGATCGCCCTACGCTGCGGCACGCTGGAGGTACGCCGGCTCCGGCACCCCATCGAGACGTACGGCTACCGGCTGGTCGAGCCCGACGGGCACCGGATGCTGCCGGAGCGGCTGGCCGCGTACGGCATCACCGGGCCGGCCGTCGGCGAGCTGATCCGCGTCGGGCACCTGGACCTCGACGGCCGCCGCGTCACCCGCGACGAGGTGAGCGTGCCCCGGCCGGGGCAGCGGTTCGCCTTCGTGATGGACACCGGCCTCTGCGACGGCGTCTACGCCCTCGCCGAGCACGCCGACCTGCTGGTCATCGAGTCGACCTTCCTGGAGTCGGAGGCCGCGCTCGCCGCCGAGGTCGGCCATTTGACCGCGGCGCAGGCCGCCCGGGTGGCGACCGAGTCCGGGGTACGACGACTCGTGCTCACCCACTTCTCCCAGCGCTACCCTGACCCGCGCCGGTTCCACGACGAGGCGCGCGCGCACTTCGACGGCGAACTGGTCATCGCCGAGGATCTGACCACGGTGCAGCTTCCACCGCGCCGGGTAGCCTCGGCTGGGTGACCATCACGCTCCGCCCCGCGACCGACGGCGACCTGATGGCGGTGGGAGCCCTGCACCAGCGCTCCCGGGTCGCCGCGTACTCCGCCTTCCTGCCGGCCGAGGCGCTGGCCGACCCGACACCGGAGGCGATGGGTCGGTACTGGGTCGAGCGGTGGCACTGGGAGCGGGACACCCACCGGATGACAGTGGCCGAGCGGGCCGGGGCGCTGGTCGGGTTCAGCCACCTGGGCCCCGACGACGAGGACGACCCCGCCACCGGGCTGCTCAACGCGATCCACCTCGACCCGGCCGAGCAGGGCCGCGGCGTCGGGCGCGCCCTGATGGTGGACGCGTTGGACGCGATGCGGGCGCGGGGCTGGCGACGCGCCGCGCTCTGGGTGCTCAGTGAGAACGCGCACGCCCGCTCGTTCTACGAGCGCGGCGGCTGGACCCGCACCGGAGCGGAGCGCGAGGAGCACATCGGCACGGCCCTCACACCCCAGCTGCGCTACGCCCGCCCGCTCTGAGCATTCCTCGCCCGCGCACCCTTTGCTCTGCTTACCAATATGCACCGGCGGCGGGTGGCTGCGTGGGTGGCGCAGTGGCGCAGTGGCGCAGTGGCGCGGGTGGCGCGGGTGGCGCGGGTGGTCGGGCGGTGGGTGGTGGGTGGTGGTGCGTATAGGTAAGCAGAGCAAAGGACACTCCTCGCCCGCTCGGTGCCCCGCCCGCCGGCAGACGGGGCACCGGGACGGGACTCAGTGGGCGCCGAGGTGGGACAGCAGGTCCTGGCGGGTGAGGACACCCTTGGGCTTGCCGTCGACCAGCACCAGGGCCGCGTCGGACTTCTCCAGCATGCCCACCGCCTCGCTCACCGGCTGACCACCACCGATCATCGGCAGCGGGTCGCCCATGTGCCGCTCGATGGTGTCGTGCAGGTGCGCCTGACCGGTGAACAGCGCGTCGAGCAGGTCCCGCTCGGCGATCGAGCCGGCGACCTCACCGGTCACCACGGGCGGCTCGGCCTTGAGCACCGGCAGCTGCGAGACGCCGTACTCGCGCATGTAGTCGATCGCGTCGCGAACGGTCTCGGTCGGGTGCACGTGCACCAGCTCGGGCAGCCCGCCCGGCTTGCTGGCCAGCGCGTCGGCCACCGTCGGCTCGGCGCCGGAGTTGTCCAGGAAACCGTACCGGGCCATCCACGAGTCGTTGAAGATCTTGGAGAGGTAGCCTCGGCCGCCGTCCGGCAGCAGCACCACCACCACGTCGTCCGGGCCGGCCTTGCGGGCCACCTCCAGCGCGGCGACCACGGCCATCCCGCAGGAGCCCCCGACCAGCAGCCCCTCCTCGCGGGCCAGTCGCCGGGTCATCTCGAAGGACGCCTTGTCGGAGACCTCGACGATCTCGTCGGCGACACCCTGGTCGTAGGTCTCCGGCCAGAAGTCCTCGCCGACGCCCTCCACCAGGTACGGCCGGCCGGTGCCGCCGGAGTAGACCGAGCCCTCCGGGTCGGCCCCGATGACCCGCACCCGGCCGTCGGAGGCCTCCTTGAGGTACCGGCCGATGCCGGAGATGGTGCCGCCGGTGCCGACGCCGGCCACGAAGTGGGTGAGCTCGCCGTCGGTCTGCTTCCACAGCTCCGGGCCGGTGGTCTCGTAGTGCGAGCGCGGGTTGGCCGGGTTGCTGTACTGGTTGGGCTTCCAGGCGCCGGGGATCTCCCGGGTCAGCCGGTCGGAGACGTTGTAGTAGGAGCGCGGGTCCTCCGGCGCGACGGCGGTCGGGCAGACCACCACCTCGGCACCGTACGCCCGGAGCACGTCCTGCTTGTCCTGGCTGACCTTGTCGGGGCAGACGAAGACACACCGGTAGCCCTTGAGCTGGGCCACCAGGGCCAGCCCGACACCGGTGTTGCCGCTGGTCGGCTCGACGATGGTGCCGCCCGGCTTGAGCAGGCCGGCGGCCTCGGCGTCCTCCACCATCCGCAGCGCGATCCGGTCCTTCACCGAGCCGCCCGGGTTGACGTACTCCACCTTGGCCAGCACGGTGGCCTGGATGCCCTCGGTGACGTTACGCAGACGCACCAGCGGGGTGTTTCCGATCATGTCGACGACGTTGTCGTAGTACTGCACGGTGTGCCCTTCGTTGCGGCGCCGACGGTGGGCGGCCGGGAAGACGTTTCCTCGTCGCCCAGCGTACGTGTCGTCAGGGCACCAGCCCCCCGGGGATGACCGAGCTGCGGCGGGACTCCCACTCCAGGAACCGGTCGGTCTCGGCGAGCACGCTGCCGGCCAACCAGGTGATCATGACCGCGTCGTCGGCCAGCCCGAAGATCGCCAGCGGGATCTCCGGGAGCAGGTCGATCGGCGAGACGATGTACGCCGTCGCCGCGGTCATCAGGGCCAGCCGGAGGCCGCCGTCGTACTCCCCCTTGGTGGTGGCTCGGATCATCCGGGGCAGCGCCGCCAACCGCGTACCGATCGACGGCCCGTTGCGCGCCCCGGCCGCCAGGGCCCGCGCCAGGGCCGTGAACGCCGCGCTGCGCTTCAGTGTCTTACCCATCGTCTTACCCATCGTCGCGCTCCTCTCCGCCGGATCAGCGTGGCGGGTCGGCGCAAGTCGACCGGCCTCTCCCACCCAGGTACCCCGTCGCGTCGGTTTCCAGGCATCCGGGTGCCATCACGACGACAGCGGTGTGTCGGGCCGACGCGATAATGTCGCGGTATGGGGGTGGCACGTTCCGTCGTACCCGGTGATGAGCGCTGGCGGCAGGCCCGGCGGTTCGTCCGGCTGGCAGCCATCGGGACAGGCGCCACCGCGGCGGCCGCGGTGGCGACCGGCGGGGTGCTGGTCGGCCAGGCCCGCCAGGCTCGACGGACCATCCCGATGGCCGAGGCGCCACCACCCCGCTGCGACGGGATGTACGGCGCGAAGTTCCCCGGTCCGGCGCTCACCATGGTCGTGCTCGGTGACTCGTCGGCGGCCGGCTACGGGGTGTACCGCCGGCGGGAGACACCGGGCGCGCTGCTCGCCACCGGTCTGTCCCGTCGACTGCACCGGCCGGTGCAGTTGCACCGCTTCGCGGTGGTCGGGGCCATCTCGGCGGCGCTGCGTTACCAGGTGGAGGCGGCACTGGAGTGCCGGCCCGACATCGCGGTGATCCTCATCGGCGGCAACGACATCACCAACCGCACCCCGCGCGGCCTGGCGGTGCGCTACCTGGTCGAGGCGGTGCACACCCTGCGCGACGCGGGGTGCGAGGTGGTCGTCGGCACCTGCCCCGACCTCGGCGCGATCCGCCCCATCCAGCCACCCCTGCGCTGGCTGGCGCACCGCTGGAGCCGCCAGCTCGCCGCCGCCCAGACGGTGGCCGTGGTCGAGGCGGGCGGCCGGACGGTCTCCCTCGGTGACCTGCTCGGCCCCCGGTTCGCGGCCGAGCCGACCCGGATGTTCGCCTGGGACCGGTTCCATCCCTCCGCCGAGGGATACGCGATGGCCGCCGCCGCGCTTCTGCCGACGATGCTCTCCGCTCTCGGCGCGACCCCGGAACGACGGGCCACACCGACGCGCGCCGAGGGCGTACGGTCGCTGCCGAAGGCCGCGCAGGAGGCGGCTCGACACGCCGGCACGGAGGTCAGCGGCGTCCAGGTCCGGGGCCGCGACCGAGGGCCGGCCGGCCGGTGGGCGCAGCTGCGCCGACGGGCGTTCTTCGGTGTCGGCGCGGTGCCGCAGCACGGGTCCGCCCCGGACACCTCGACAGTGGAGGGACTGGCATGAACGAGCGCAGCGCGCGGAGCGTGACCTCCGGCGTCGCCGGCCGACTGGGTCGGGCGGCGGCGTTCTCGCTGCTCGCCGGCACCGTTGGCGGCGCCGCCGTCCTCGCCGGTGAGGCGTTCGTCGCCCGGCACCGACGCTACGCCCAGCCGGAGCTGGGGCTGGCCCTGCGCGCCACGATCGGCCGGGCGGGCGCTGCTCCGCTGCGCCTGGTGCTGCTGGGCGACTCGTCGGCACTGGGCGTGGGGGTCGACCGTCTGGAGGACACCATCGGCGGCCAGTTGGCCCACCTGCTCGCCGAGGGCCCGATCGGCCGCCGGGTGCAGCTGTCCAGCGTCGGCGTCTCCGGGTCCCGCTCGACGGACCTCGCCACCCAGGTGGCCCGTGCCCTGCTCGGTGAGCGGCCCGACGTGGCGTTGATCCTGATCGGCGCGAACGACGCCACCGGGCTGCGCCGACCCTCCGACGCGGCGGCCTATCTCGGCGCGGCGGTGCACCGACTGCGGGAGGCGCGCGTCGAGGTGGTGGTGGGCACCTGCCCCGACCTCGGCGCGGTGCGAGCCATCGCCCCTCCGCTGCGCCAGGTGGTCGGCTGGTCCGGGCGTCGGGTGGCCCGCGCGCAGACCATGGCCGTGCTGGAGGCGGGCGGTTCGGTGGTCGACCTGGCCACCGAGACCGGGCCGGTGTTCCGGGCCGACGCGGGGACGCTCTGCCAGGACGGCTTCCACCCCTCCGCCGACGGCTACCGGGTGTGGGCGCACGCGTTGCTGCCGGCAATCGTCGCCGCGGCGGCGGCCACCACCCGCCGCTAGATCGTCGCCGGCCAGGGGTGACATTTCCCGCCGCGTCCGCTTCTTCCGCGCCATGTTACCGGCGGGTTAACGTTGGCCCATGCCGATTGAGTCGTCCCGCGACGCTGTCATCGTCGCCACCGCCCGCTCCCCCATCGGCCGGGCGCACAAGGGGTCCCTGCGCGACGTCCGCTCCGACGACCTCGCCGCCACCATCGTCCAGGCCGCGCTGGACAAGATCCCCGCGCTCGATCCGACCACGATCGACGACCTCTACCTCGGGTGCGGCCTGCCCGGCGGCGAGCAGGGCTTCAACATGGCCCGGGTGGTGTCCACCCTCCTCGGTCTGGACACTGTCCCCGGCGCCACGCTGACCCGCTACTGCGCCTCCTCGTTGCAGACCACCCGGATGGCGATGCACGCGATCCGGGCCGGCGAGGGCGACGTGTTCGTCTCCGCCGGTGTGGAGATGGTCTCCCGCTACGCCCGGGGCAGCTCCGACGGGCTGCCGCCCGAGGCGCAGGCCCTGGTTGGCGGCGGCTGGGAGAACCCGCGCTTCGGGTCGGCCGGCGAGCGCTCGAAGCGCCGCGCGCAGGGCGGCGCCGAGGTGTGGACCGACCCGCGTGAGGCCGGCGAGCTGCCCGACATCTACCTGACCATGGGGCAGACCGCAGAGAACCTGGCCCAGGTGTACGACGTCACCCGCGCCGACATGGACGAGTTCGGCGTACGCAGCCAGAACCTCGCCGAGAAGGCCATCGCCGACGGCTTCTGGGCCCGGGAGATCACCCCGGTCACCACGCCGGACGGCACAGTGGTGAGCACCGACGACGGGCCCCGGGCCGGCGTCACCCTCGACGCGGTCGCCGGCCTGAAGCCGGTGTTCCGCCCGGACGGTCGGATCACCGCCGGCAACTGCTGCCCGCTCAACGACGGCGCGGCAGCCGTGGTGGTGATGAGCGCCCAGCGGGCCGAGGAACTCGGGCTCACCCCGCTGGCCCGGATCGTCTCGACCGGTGTGACCGCCCTGTCGCCGGAGATCATGGGTCTCGGGCCGGTCGAGGCGTCCCGGCAGGCGCTGCGGCGAGCCGGCATGACCATCGACGACGTCGACCTCGTCGAGATCAACGAGGCGTTCGCCGCGCAGGTCATCCCCTCCTACCGCCAGTTGGGCATCCCGGAGGAGAAGCTGAACGTGATGGGTGGGGCCATCGCGGTCGGTCACCCGTTCGGCATGACCGGCGCCCGGATCACCGGCACCCTGCTCAACGCACTGGAGTGGCACGACAAGACCATCGGTCTGGAGACCATGTGCGTGGGCGGTGGCCAGGGCATGGCCATGGTGCTCGAACGGCTCAGCTGAGCCGAGCTGCCCTCAGAGCGCGCTGCGGGTCGCCGTCACCTCGGCGGCGGCCCGGGTCAGCGCCTCGTCCCCCGGGTCGGCGGCCAGCAGATCCGCCGTGACCACTCGCAGCTGGTCGGGCAGGGCCAGGTCGTTGTCGAGCCGGGGCACCACCCGCCGGGGCTCCGCTTCGGCGTCGGCGGCCAGGTTGGCGATCTCCTGCACCAGGCGGTGCACCAGGTCGGCGCGGGACACGTTGCCGGCGGTCGCGGCCGCCGCCCACCGGGGCTGCTGCCAGTGCGCGATCTGACGGACCAGCAACTGCACGGCCTTGTCCAACTCCGCTGCGCTCATCGCCGCCGAGTCTACGGCCGCCGCCGACCCCACCTGGTCGGACCGGTCAGCGGCGTAGGTAGCTGAGCAGCCGCAGCAGCTGCCAGTACAGGAACACCAGCCCGGTGAGCAGGCCGAACGCGCTCAGCCACGCGTACCGACGGGCTCGACCGTCGCGCACCGAACGCTCGACGAGGTCGAAGTCGAGGATGAAGCTGAACGCCCCGGCGATGATGGCCACCACCGAGAAGGCGTACGGCAACCAGCCGACCTCCCCGCTGACGCTGTAGATCTCCAGGCCCGGCCGCCCGGAGATCAGATACGACACCAGGTTGACCACGCTGAGCACGGCGATGCCGAGCAGGGTGCCGATCACCAGGCGGGCCAGCCGGGGCGTCGCCCGGATCACCCGGGCCCGGTAGAGCGCCGCCATGCCGAGGAAGACGCCGAAGGTGCCGGCCACCGCCTGCACCACGATGCCCGGATAGACCTGCTCGAAGGTACGGCTCGCCACCCCCAGCAGCAGACCCTGAAGGATGGCGTAGCCGACGATCGGCACCGGGTTGGTGATCGCCCGCAACGAGATGACCAGGACCAGCGCGATCGAGGCGAGCGCACTGCCGGCCAGCGCGGCACCCAGCCACACGGCGTCGGGGAACACCGCCCAGGACACCGCCGCGGTCACGCCGGTCACCAACAGCAACCCGACGGTACGGACCACCACGTCGTCGACGGTCATCGGCTCGACGTCACGGGCGCCGAGCACCCGGGCCTCCACCCGGCCGGTCTCGTCCAGCCGGTTGAGCACCGGGTTGTTGCTGCGCACCGTCGCCTCCTTCGCCCGCGTACCCCCTCTGTCACTCTGCCCGGGGCGGCCAGGCGGCGGCGGGCAAACGGCGCGGACGACGGCGCCCGCCCCCACCGGAGTGGGGACGGGCGCCGGTCGGCAGTGCGGACGAGGTCAGTCGTCGCCCTGGAAGTAGCTCAGCAGGCGCAGGATCTCGATGTAGAGCCAGACCAGGCTGACCAGGATGCCGAACGCGGCCACCCAGGAGTAGCGCTGCGGCAGGCCCATTCGGACGCCGTCCTCGATCTCCTTGAAGCTGAGCACGAAGCTCAGCGAGGCGACCACGATGCAGACCAGGCTGAAGCCGATGGCCAGCGGGCTGCCGTCACGCAGACCGGTGTTGACACCGAACAGCGCCAGCACCAGGTTGATCATCATGACGGCGAAGAGGCCGACCATCACCGCGATCATGCCCTTGACGAAGGCCGGGGTGGCCCGGATGACCTTCGCCTTGTAGAGCATCGCCATCAGGAAGAAGATGCCGAAGCTGGCCGCGGCGGCCTGGAGCACGATGCCGTCATAGCGCGTCTCGAACGCCTTGCTGACCATGCCTACGAAGACACCCTCGACGACCGCGTACGCGATCACGAGCGCCGGGTTGGCCATCCGGGAGAACGAGATGATCAAGCCGAGGACCAGGCCGACCACCGCCGCGCCGATCCAGGCCGTACCGACCAGCGCGTCAGGCACGAGCACCCAGGCGGCCGCGGCGGTGATGCCGAGAATGCCGAGCAGAGCGACTGTCTTGACGACCACGTCGTCGACTGTCATGGGCGCCACGGTCGGCGGCGCGGCCGGGTAACCGGCCTGGGACGGGTACTGCTGGGGAATGCCGGGCTGTCCGTACGGCCCGGCCGGGGCGTACCCGGCGGAGCGCTCCCGCTCGGCCGCTTGGCCGAGCCGGGCGAGCACCGGGTTCGAGGTCTTCACTGTCTGGCCTCCCTCAGGGGGTCGTTTGCACGTGAACGTGCCCTCCAAGAGTAAACGGCGCAGCCAAGTCCTGGTGATCACGAATGAGAATGCGTCTGAGTGACAGGTGCCCGGGGCGGGGGTCGAACCCGCACGCCTTTCGGCAGCCGCTTTTAAGGCGGCCGTGTCTGCCTTTCCACCACCCGGGCGGGTGGCACCGGCGCGCCGACACGCACCGTGCAGTGTCACCGTAGCCGGTCTACGGCGACCCGGCGTACCCCGTCGGCCTGGCCACATTAGGGTCGATGCCGTGAGCAGCGCAGCCCCCACGGCCCCCGACGCCGCCCCTGATCAGGCATTCCGCCTCGCCGATCAGGTCAACCGCCGCCCCCGGGCCACCCGGCTGCTGGCCGCCGTGCGCCGCCACCGGGCGGACCTGCTGGCCGCTCTGCTCTTCGCGGTGCTGGCCGGCTGGCTCACCCACGGGCTGTGGCCCGACCCGGGCGGCCGCACCCTGGCGCTCAACCCGGAGGACCAGACCCTCTACGAGTGGTTCCTGGCGGTGGACGCCCGCGCGTGGCTCGGCCACTTCGACCTGCTCACCGATCGGCTCAACGCTCCCGACGGCGTCAACATGATGGCCAACACCACGGTGATCGCACTCGGCGTCCTCCTCGCGCCGGTCACCCTGCTGCTGGGCGCACCGGTCACCTTCGCGCTGCTCGCCGCCGCCAACCTCGCCGGCACCGCCCTCGCCTGGTACCTGCTGTTCCACCGGACGCTGCGCGCCCGCAGGGTGGCCGCCGCACTCGGCGGCGGGCTGTGCGGATTCGGACCCGGCATGGTCTCGCAGACCAACAGCCACCTGCACATGACCGCCCAGTGGCTGGTGCCGGTGATCATCTGGCTGGTGGTCCGACTGCTACGGGCCGCCGACCCGCGGCCCGGAACGCCGGACGGGACCGGCCGTACCCGACCCACCGGGCCGGATCGTCGGCGGCTGTTCACCTCGGCGGCGGGGCTGGCCGCCGCGGTCACCGTGCAGGTCTTCATCGGCGAGGAGGTGCTCTTCCTCGCCGCGGTCACGCTGCTGGTGATGGCGATCAGCTACGCCGTGGCGGACCGGGACCTGGCCCGCCGGGCGCTCCCCGGCTTCGCCGGCGGGTTGGCGATCGCCGCCGGGCTCGCCCTGCTGGTGCTCGGCTATCCGCTGTGGTTCCAGTTCGCCGGGCCGCAGGGAGTCGCCGACGGGATGTTCACCCCGGCCTACTTCTCCGCCGACCTGAGTAGCTGGTGGACAGTCTCCCCGCTGTCGGTGGCCGGCAGCGCCGAGTCCGCCCGGCTGACCACCGGCCCGGCCGAGTACAACACGTTCCTCGGCTGGCCACTGCTGCTGGTCGCCGCGGTCTGCGCGATCCGGGCTGGGCGACGCCGGCTGGTCCTCGCCTGCGTCGTGGCGGGTCTGGTGATGGGGGCGCTCTCGCTCGGCCCGGAGGTGGTGCTCGGCGGCACCAGGACGGCGATTCCCGGCCCGTACGCCCTGATCGGAGGGATGCCGGTGGTGGACGGGGCGTTGCCGATGCGGTTCGCGCTGGCGGTGCTGCCGATCGTCGCGACGCTGCTGGTGCTCGCTGTCGACCGGGCGCTGCGCAGCTCCGGGCGGGCCCGGCGGCTGGTGCCGCTGGCCGTCGGCGTGGCGCTGCTGCCGATCTTCCCGACCCCGCTGCCGACCACCGGGCGACCGGCCGTGCCGGAGTTCATCGCCGGCGGCCACTGGCGGCAGTGCGTACCGCCGGGCGGGGTGCTGGTCCCGGTGCCGCTGCCCACCCCGAGGGAGCCCTGGCCGATGCGCTGGGCGACCGCCGCCGACGCCGGTTTCGGGCTTCCGGAAGGCTTCTTCATCGGCCCGTACGGCAGGGGCGGCACCGCGGCGATGGGCACCTTCAAGCAGCCCACCTCCGCGCTACTGGCGGATGTCGCCCGGCGCGGCGACCAACCGGCCATCGGCGACGAGCAGCGCCGCCAGGCCGCCCGCGACGCGGACTTCTGGGGCGCCTCCTGCGTCGCCCTTACCGACGACGCCCCCCACGCCGAGAGCCTGCGCGCCACCCTGGAGCAGCTCTACGGCCCACCCACCCGAATAGCCGACGCCTGGACCTGGCGCGTCTGACCACGACGTGCGCGTCGGCAGCGGATGTGACAAGGGGCCCCTTCCTACCATTTCCGGTAGGAAGGGGCCCCTTGGTGCAGTTGGTGGTCAGACGCGGGGCGCGCCGACGGGCTGGGACGCCTCGGCGAACTCCTCGCGCGGGTCGTGCAGCTGACCCAGGGCGACAACCTCACGCTTGAGGAAGAACGCCAACGACCAGTCCACCACGACCCGGACCTTGCGGTTGAACGACGGGATCCGGCTCATGTGGTACGTCCGGTGCATCACCCAGGCCGGCCAGCCGGTCATCTTGATCCCGTACACCTGGGCCACGCCCTTGTGCAGGCCGAGGCTCGCCACGCTGCCGACGTGCTTGTGCTTGTAGTTCACCGGCTCACGGCCCCGGATCACCGCCGCGATGTTGTCGGCCATCCGGGCGGCCTGGCGCACCGCGTGCTGGGCGCTCGGCGAGCAGAAGTTGCCCGGCTCCTTCGTCAGGTCCGGCACCGCGGCGCAGTCGCCGGCGCTCCAGGCGCCCTCGACCACCTGGTCACCGTCGACCACCTGGAGGGTGGGCAGGCAGGTGATCCGCCGACGGTCGTCGCGCGGGAAGTCGGTCGAGTCCAGCATCGGCGACGGCTTCACGCCGGCCGTCCAGACGATCGTGTCGGAGCGGAAGCTGTCACCGTCGGAGAGCTTGACCACCCCGTCGACGCAGGACTCGAGCCGGGTGTCCAGCCGGATGTCCATGTTCCGCTTCAGCAGCTGCTGCACGGTGTAGGCACCCATGTCCCGGTCGACCTCGGGCAGCACCCGCTGGGTGGCCTCGACCAGCACCCAGCGGACCTCGTCCTGCTTGAGCTCCGGGTAGTAGCGCAGGGCGTCGCGAGCCATGTCCTCCATCTCGGCGAGCGCCTCGATGCCGGCGTACCCACCGCCGACGAAGGTGAAGGTCAGCGCCGAGCGGCGGACGTCCGGATCCGGCGTGGCGGCCGCCACGTCGAGCCGATCCAGCACGTGGTTGCGCAGGTAGATCGCCTCACCGATGGTCTTGAACCCGATGCCGTGCTCGTGCAGGCCCGGGATCGGCAGGGTGCGGGAGACCGAACCCGGGGCCACGATCACGTGGTCGTAGGTGATCTCCCGGGCCGGGCCGCTGATCGGCTGCACGGTGGCCACCTTGCGGTCGTGCTCGATCCGCGTGACCGTGCCGGCCACCATCTTGCATCGGCGCAACTCCCGCCGCAGCGGCACCACGGAGTGCCGCGGGGAAATGTTGCCCGCCGCCGCCTCGGGCAGGAACGGCTGATAGGTCATGTGGGGTTGGGGGTCAACCACCATGACCTCAGCCTCACGGGAGCTGAGCTTCTTCGACAGGCGCAGCGCGGCGTACAGACCGACGTGCCCGGCACCAACCACAAGGATCCGCTTCGGATTCACGTCGTCTATCTTTCCCCGGCCGGCTCAGGTAATCCCGCTCGCGCCCCCCATCTGTGACGTGGCACAACCCATGTGACCTGCGTAACCCTCAGGTCGCAATGGTCACCGCCGCCGCAACAGCCAGCCCAGCAACGCGGCCGTCCCCACCGCCACCAGCAGCCCCAGCACGGTGACCCACTGGTACCCGGCTCCCCCACCCTTCCCCGCCGCCTGCAACAGCAGCACGCCGAGCACGGCGGCACCCAGCAGCACGGCGGCCGACCGCACCAACCAGCGGGTGATCAGCTCCGGGTCCACCACCGCGTCGTAGGGCAACAGCGCGGCCAGCGCGCAGAGGGTGTGACCCAGATAGAGCAGGGCCGCGACGGCGAGCAGCCGCCAGAGGGCGACCGGACGGCCGTACCCGTCGGTGGCGAGCAACCAGCCGCCGACCGTGACCAACGCCGTGAAGGTCGCCCAGACCCGGCGCGGCCCGAAAGCCGGCAACAGGGCGGCGACCGCCAGGAACAGGATCGGCCGGCCGGACAGCACCTCGGCGGGGAACGCCAGGGCGAACCCGGCAAACACGATGACGAAGATCGCGGCCCGGACCAACAGCGGGGCCACGCTGATCCGAGCGACGGCGTACTGCGCCGCCCGAACCCGCTCCACGACGGCGTTCATCACCGGCCACCCACCCTGGGGGCCGTCGCCAACCGCGCCACGTCCCGCAGCACCTGGTCCAGGCTGCCGGCGCCGGCCCAGCGCACCACCGGCACGCCGTGCTCCCGCAGCTGTCCGATCATGATCTCCCGATCCAGGCGCCACAGCCGGTACGCCACCTCGGCCCAACCCCGGTCCTTCGGCGGCGCCAGGTCGGCCGGCAACGTGTCGACCGCCACCACGAACCGCCCGCCGCGGGCCAACCGGGCGAGCATCTGCGCCGACCGCTCGTCCAGCAGCGGGGTGAGCACCACCACCAACGCGTCCGAGGAGAGCAGCTGCGGGCCGAAGACCTGGTCGTACGGCTCGTGCGCGGACGCGTGCACCCGGACGTCGAGCAGCCACTCCAGGACGGTCAGGTACTGCCGCCGCCCGGCGGCCGGCCGGAGCCGGCGGGCGGCCGGCCCGTACTCCAGCAGCGAGACCCGGTCACCACGGTGCAGGTAGTGCTCGGCGATCGCGGCGGTGGCCCGGACGGTGGTGTCCAGCACCGAGGCGGCGCCGTCCACCCCACCGGAGCGGCCCGCCTCGGCGAGCACGTCGAGCAGCACCACCACCTCCGCGTCCCGGTCGGAGAGGGTGGCGGCCACGTGCAGCTGCCGGGCCCGCAACGAGACCCGCCAGTCGATCCGGCGCAGCCGGTCCCCCGGGGCGAAGACGCGTACGCCGGCCAGTTCGCCGCCCTCGCCGGGTCGGCGGGAGTGGTGCGCCCCGACCAGACCGGCGGCGCGGGGCATCGCCTCGACCGCCTCGAACGGCTCGGTACGCGGGTACACCCGCACCCGGACCGGCTCGGTGATCACCGCCCGGGAGACCAGCAGACCACCGGCCGTGGCGACCCGGGCGCCGGCGGGGCCGATCGGGTGCCGGCCCCAGCGCAGGGCGTTGCCGGCCAACTTCAAATCCACAGCGGCGCCGATCGGCACCGAGGTCACGAACGGCCGGTCCGCGACGGAACGCCGCCCACCGTTGCCCGGAGCCGTCGCACCGGTCGCCGGGACGGCGCTCGGCTCCCCGTCGTCGACGGCCTCGTCAAGGGCGAAGCCGGCCCGGTCGATCCGCAGCCACGGCGACACCCGGGAACGCATCACCACCAGGTCGTAGTCGATCGTGTCCGGGTTGCCGACGCTCACCGCCGCCGTCACATCGCCACCCTCGACCAGCGGACCGCCGTCACCCTCGGTGATCCACACCTGGGGCAGTGCCGTGGGCCGGCGACGCAGCGCGTACGCGGTGCCCAACGCGAACGGGGCGGCGAGCACGATCAGGTCCACCCTGCCCAGCAGCACGCCGGCCACCAGCAGCAGACCGGCGAGCAGCACCGCGCGGCCGAGCGCCGGGGTGGGCGCCCAGCCGGCAGCCGGTTCCGCTTCGGTGTCCCTCGGCACGGTCGGTCCGGTCATCAGTGCCGGGGCCCGCCGGCGGCGTAGCTGGGCAGCGCGCCACTGGCCGGGGCGGGGGTCGCCTCCAGCACCTCGCCCACCACGAACGCGGGATCGACCCGGCGCAACCACATCTCCGGGCGCAGAGTGATCCGGTGGGCCAGGCCGGGCGCCGCCACCGACTTGACGTCCTCCGGCACCACGTAGTCCCGTCCCGCGAACACCGCGCGGACCCGGGCCAGCAGCAGCAGCGCCAGCGAACCGCGCGGTGAGGCGCCGACCAGCACCGACGGGTGCTCCCGGGTGGCCGCGGTGAGCGACACGATGTAGCGGCCGATGGAGTCCTCCACCACCACGTCCTCCAGGGCGGCCTGCATGGCCCGCAAGGTTGCCGCGTCGACCACCGGCTTGATGTCCGCCTCCTCCCGGCGACGGCTCATCCGGCGGCGCAGCACCTCCCACTCCTCTTCGTGCTGCGGGTACCCGAACGAGACCCGCAGCAGGAACCGGTCCAGTTGCGCCTCGGGCAGCGGATAGGTGCCCTCGTACTCGATGGGGTTGGCGGTGGCCAGCACGTGGAACGGCTCGTCCAGCTTGTAGGTCACCCCCTCCACCGACACCTGCTTCTCCTGCATCGCCTCCAGCAGCGCGGACTGGGTCTTCGGCGGCGTCCGGTTGATCTCGTCGGCGAGGAGCAGGTTGGTGAAGACCGGGCCGGCCCGGAAGGTGAAGTCGCCGTTGCGCTGGTCGTATAGGAACGAGCCGGTGACGTCGGCGGGAAGCAGGTCGGGGGTGAACTGCAACCGCCGGAAGTCCAACCCGAGCGCCTGGGCGAACGAGCGGGCGGTGAGCGTCTTACCGAGCCCCGGCAGGTCCTCCAGGAGCACGTGCCCGCCGGCGAGGATGCCGGCGAGGACCAGCTCCAACGCGTCCCGTTTGCCGACCACGACGGTGCCGACCGCGTCCAGGACCGCCCGAGCCAGGTGCCCGACCTCGGCGGGGGCAATGCTCCGGTCCACGTCGTTCATCAGATGCTCTCCAGTTCGGCGACGATCACCGCGAGGTCGCGCGGCGACGGGGTGCGGCGAGGCGGGGTCTCCAGGAACGTCCACAGGCGGTCACCCAGCAGGACGCGGGCGCGGGCGGGATCCGACTCACGGGTGACGCCGTGCTTCAGACGCATCCGCTCGTCGGCCAGCTCACCGATCCGGGGCAGCACCGTCCCGGTGAACCGTTCGGGTCGGCTGGAGGACCAGTCCAGGGGCCGTTCCCACTGGTTGATCGCGCTGCGCAGCGCGTCCCGGGCACCCCAGTTGTAGCTGCCGTCCTCTTCGCCCGTGCCGACCCGGCCACCGCCGGGCGGCGGGGGCGGCGGCGCGAGCAGGGCGGTGACCCGGCGGACCGCCAGCACGGCGAGCACCCCGGCGATCAGTACCGGCAGCGAGACCTGGAGTCCCACCGCGCGGAGGCCGACGAGCAGGACCGCGACCAGCGCGGCGGCCCAGGCGAGGAAGCGCAGCACCGGACGCCACCGGGAGGCGCGCGCCTGCGGACCGACCGGCGCCGCCTCCTCCTCGAACGCGAGCAGATCGTCGATGCTGGTGCTGCTCATGAGACCACCGCCGCGGTGAGTTCTCCGCGCAGCCGGCGAAGCGCCGCGCGGGCCTGGTCGCGGGTGCGTTCGCCGACCGGGTGGGTGGCGTACCGGGCCTCCCGGTAGACGTGCGCGAACTCGGCCAGCACGTCGGTGCTGGCGATGGCCGGCACACCCGCCGCCGGGTCACCCTGCAACAGCCGGCTGACCAGGTCGGTGGGGGTGTCACCGGCGAGCCTCGGCACACCGGCCGCGGCGGCGGTCTCCTCCAGACGCACCCAGCAGGCGATCACCGCCACCCGGGGGTCGGTGTCCCGGTCGTCGAGCTCCACCAGGCCGGCGTCGAGGGCGGCGACCACCTCGCGGGCGGTGCCTTCGGCGGTCTGCCGGGCCCGCTGCGCCGGCAGTGCCCGGGTGGTGCGGCGCAGCGCACCCCGGATCAGGATCCAGCAGAGGTAGCCGAGCGCGGCGAAAATGGCCAGCCCGAGCAGGACAATCGCGACAGTCGCGATCCACTGCGGGATGTGCGCCTGGGTGGCCTCGCCGGCCTCGCGTGGTTCGATCGGGATGGACGGCGACGGCTCGACTGTCGGGTACTCGGGAACCCAGGGGACGTTGTCCGCGGCCGGCGGGATCCGGCTGGCCCCGATCGACGAGTGCGCGGACGCCAGCGCGGCACCGGCCAGCAGGGCGGCGACCACGCCGACCGGCCACCACCGGCGGAGCAGGCCGGACACCGGACGCAGCACACCCGGCTCGGCGGACGGTGCCGGTGTGGGCGGGCGGGTTCCGTCTGTCATCGCCACCACCCCACGCGTCGTCTCAGTCGACGCCGGCCAGCTGTTTAGCCTGGCCGAAGACGTCGTCCAACATCCCTGGTGTCAACCGCCCGGTAAAGGTGTTCTGCTGACTGACGTGGTAGCAGCCCAACAGGTCCGGAGCGTCCGTGCCGGACCAGTGTGCCCCATGACCGAACGCCGGTCGCGGGCTGGGCGGGCGCTGCCCGTACACCGCGCGGAGCACCGGCCACCACGCGGCCCAGGCGAACGCGCCCAGCGCGACCACGACCCGCAGCGTGGGCCGGATGAGGGTGACCTCGCGGTGCAGCCAGGGTGCGCAGGTGTCCCGTTCCGCCGGGGTCGGCTTGTTGTCCGGAGGCGCACACCGGACGGCCGAGAAGATCCGCAGGTCCCGCAGTGTGAGCCCGTCGTCGGCGGCGACGCTGGTCGGCTGGTTGGCCAGCCCGGCCCGGTGCAGCGCGGCGAACAGCACGTCACCCGACCGGTCGCCGGTGAAGATCCGGCCGGTGCGGTTGCCACCGTGGGCGGCGGGCGCCAGCCCGAGGATGGCGATCCGCGCGTCACCGGTGCCGAAGCCCGGCACCGGCCGACCCCAGTACTCCTGGTCGCGGAAGGCGGCCCGCCGGGTGCGGGCCACCTCCTCCCGCCACTGGACCAGCCGTGGGCAGGCGAAACAGTCGCTGACCGCCGCGTCGAGGTCGGCCAGGTCGGTCGCCCGCGCTGCGCGGGCGACCACCTGTTCCGGGGTACGCGTCTCAGCCAAGCTTGGCCCGGAAGAGTTCCAGGGTGCGGGCCCAGGCGCTGGCGGCGGCGCGCTGGTCGAACGCCTCCGGCCGGTCGTCGTTGAAGAAGGCGTGCGAGGTGCCCGGGTAGTCGTAGAGGTGGCAGTCGCCGCCGGCCTCTTCGATGGCCCGACGGGCGGTCTGTACGCCCTCGTTGGCCGAGGTGCCGTCCTCTTCGGAGCAGTGGATGACCGCTGCCTTGCCGGCGTAGTCGGCCCAGTCAGGGCGCATCGACTCCCAGGGGAGCACGGGATAGAAACCGGCGGTGGCGACGATCCGCTCGGAGATGGTGGCCGACCAGAGGGCCAGGCTGCCACCGGCGCAGAAGCCCACGGCACCGACCTTGCCAGTGACCTCGGGCCGCCCGGCGAGATAGTCGGCCGCTCCGGCGATGTCCTTCGCCGCCTCGTCCATCCGCATCGCCAGCAGGAGGCGCTGCGCCTCGTCCGGCTCGCTTGTCGTCTCACCGTGGTAGAAGTCCGGGGCGAGGGCGACGAAACCGGCCTCGGCGAACCGGTCCGCCACCGACCGGATGTGCGGAACGAGACCCCACCATTCCTGAATGACGATGACGGCCGGGCTGGCCGTGCCGCTGGCGGGTATCGCGAGATACCCCTCGCTCGTGCCCCCGTTGCTGCGGTAGCTCACCATCTCGCCCATGGGCCGTCCTCCTAGCGGTCAGTCATCGTTGGCTGGTCGCCCAGTGGTCCTACGTGCCGGTAGCCTGCCACGCCGCGCGGCCGTCTGGAAGACGCCGGAACAGTGGCATTCACCTCCCGTTCGCCGCCCGGTGACTCCGGGTACGCCGACGGCGGCGGGGTACACCCCCGCCGCCGTCGATGTCGTACTACCGCTCCGGTCAGGCCTTCTTGGTCAGGCAGAGCACGTAGCCCGTCTTGCCCGGCTCGATGCTGGAGAAGATGTACCCCTCCTGGCCCTCAGTGAAGAACTGGGTGCAGGTGGTCTCGGCCTTGGCCTGAGCCTCGCTCTGGCCGTCCACCCGACCGACCACGTTGTACGCCGCGTCGGTGGAGGTGCACTCGACGACCTTGGCGCCGTCGACCTCTTCCTGCTCGGTGCCGGTGACCTCGGGCAGTTCGGCGATGCAGTCGCCGGCCTTGGCGTCGGCGGTCTCGTCCTTGTTGAAGTAGTTGCCGATCGCCGAGGCGACGCCGAACTTCAGGCCGGCGACGACGACGATGGCGAGGATCGCACCGACGATGCCGAGGGTCTTCTTTGCACCGGACTTCTCCGCCTTCGGCTCGGCCGCCGGCTGCGCTTCGGCGACCGGCTGCGGCTCGGCCTGCTGCTGCGGCGCGGCAGGCTGCGGCGTCTCAGCGGCCGACTCCGGCTTGGTCTGCTGCGGCGCGGCCGCTTGCGGCGTCTCGACGGCCGGCTCAGGGGTTGCGGCGTCGGGCGCGGGGGGCGGTGCGACCTGCTCTGACACGGGGGTTCCTTCCGAGGGGTTGATGAGCAGACGACACCGTAACGATCATTGATTTTCGGTGCCGTCCCGCTCGCCTCATCCGTTCAGCCATTTCCCAGCTTCACCCACATGATCCAATTCACATCCCGGCTCAGCGCGTCGGGGTGGGAGGTGGCGTTTCGCTCGGCGGCAGGCCGGTGGCCGTACCGGTCGGCCCGGGTGTGCCGCTCGGGCTGGCCGTTCCGCTCGGGTCCGGCGTGCTGGTCGGGTCCGGCGTGCTGGTTTGCGACGCGGGTGGCAGGGGCGCGCCCGGCGCGCGGGGCACGAAGGGCGCCTGCTCCGGGCAGTACGGGTACGCCCGCAGGTTCGGCTTGTCATAGACCTCTTCCGAGCAGTCCGGGTAGCCGAGCCGGATCGGGTTGCCGTTCTGGTCGAAGAGCCGAGCGTTCTCCACCAGGCGACCCTCGCTGTCGTAGACGAAGACGTCCCGGACCCGGTCGTACGGGCTGTTGACCGAGGTCTGGTCGTAGCCGTAGTCGCCGTAGCGCATCCGGTCCTCGGCCTGCATCAGCGCGGCGAACGCGAAGACCACAAGCACCGCGCTGCCGACCTGCACGGCCGAGCGCGGCCAGCGGGTCAACCGCCCGGAGCGGCGGCCGATCCAGATGGAGGCGAGCACGAAGCCGACCAGCATGATCATGCCGGCGAGCAACTCACCACCGAACCTCGGCAGCAGCCCGAAGCTGCCGCCCGTGCTGATCACCGTGACCAGCATCGCCGCCAGGTAGCCCCGCAGCACCCACCAGCCGGGGCGCAGCAACTGGAGGAAGTCGCTGGCCGTCGCGTACCCCAGGGGTGGGCCGAGACGGGTGTCCAGGGTGCTCAGCCGGCCGCGGAACCGGGCCATCGCGGTGGCCACCCGCTGGTCGAGATTGCGCCCGCTGCCCGGCGCGGCACCGGCGGCGGCGCGCAGCTCGGCGGCGTACGTCTCGGGCTCGCCCAACCGCTCGACCAGGGTGCCCTCGGCCTCGGCGGCGACCTCGGCGAGGTGGTCGGCGAGATCCTCGGTCAGCTCGTCGCGTTGCCCGGGCGGCAGGTCGGCCAGAGCGGCCCGGACCCGCGCCACATAGTCGGTGATCTCCTGCTCCGCGACGGTCATGCCGCCATCCCCCGATCGTCGAGCAGACTGTCCATGGTGGTGGCGAACGAACGCCACAGCTTGCCGGAGCGCGTCAGTTGGTCACGCCCCGCGGCGTTGAGTGAGTAGTACTTGCGGTGCGGCCCGGATTCGCTCGGCACGACGTAGGTGGTGAGCAGGCCGGCGGCGAAGAGGCGGCGCAGCGTCCCGTAGACCGAGGCGTCACCGACCTCCTCCAGGCCGGCCTCGCGAAGCCGGCGCAGGATGTCGTACCCGTAACCGTCCTCCTCTCGGAGCACGGCCAGGACGGCCAGATCAAGCACGCCCTTCAACAACTGTGTGGTGTCCACGCATTGCACACTAGTGCGTAATGCGAAGTAGCGTCAACGAAACCGCCCCGACGCGCCGGCCCCGCGGGGTGCGCGGGGTGCGCGGGGTGCGCGCTCTCACCGGGCGATGATCGACTCGGTTTTCAGGAAGTCGGGGCATCCACGCTGCCCGGACACCGCGACTTCAATGAAGGCGAGTTGATCAAGCCCGCTAGCGCGCGGCGGCTGGCTGGAGGCTCCAGGCGATGCCGTCGAGGATGTCGTGCTCCGAGGCGACCACCGACGGCATCCCGGCCCGCTCCATGATCACGCGAAGCACCAGCGCGCCGGCGCCGATCACGTCGGCCCGGCCCGGGTGCATCACCGGGTTCGCCAACCGCTGCGCACGGGTCTGACCCAGCAGCTCCGCGGTCACCCGGGCGACCTCCTCGTACGACACCCGGGCGTGGTGGATGCGCTTCGGGTCGTACTCCCGCAGGCCCTTAGCGAGGGCGACCACTGTGGTGACCGACCCGGCCAGGCCGACCAGGGTGGCCGCCTCGCGACCGGGCACCACGGCGAGCGCCCGGTCCACGACGGCCGCGATGTCGGCCTGCGCCGCCGCGACCTGCTCGGGCGTCGGCGGGTCGCCGGGCAGGTGCCGCTCGGTCATCCGGACGCAGCCGATGTCCACCGAGATCGCCGCACGCACCCCGTCAGCCCGGCCGCCGACCACGAACTCGGTGGAACCGCCACCGATGTCGACGACCAGGAACGGTTCCTTCGCGTCGGCGGGCAACCCGCGCACCGCGCCGGTGAACGACAGCCGGGCCTCCTCGTCGCCGCTGACCACCTCGGGCTCGACACCGAGGGTGGCCCGCACCATCTCGGTGAAGTCGGCCGCGTTGGCGGCATCGCGGGAGGCCGAGGTGGCACACATCCGCACCCGCTGCGCACCCAGCTTTTCGATGTCGGCGGCGTACGACGCCAACGCCACCCGGGTCCGCTCGATCGCCTCCGGCGCCAGCCGGCCGGTGCGGTCCACACCCTGCCCCAGTCGGACGATCTCCATCCGCCGGATCAGGTCGACCAGCGGCGCCTGCGGCCCGGCCGACGCGTCGGGCAGGTCGGCGACCAGCAGTCGGATCGAGTTGGTCCCGCAGTCGATGGCCGCCACACGCGTCGTCACGGCAGCAACCCTACGGCAGGACGGGCGGCCACCCGGTGGCTCGGCCGCAGCTACCCGCCGCGCGCGCCTTCAAGGTGAGACCAACCCCCGCAAGGCTGATCACAGGCGCAGCAGCATCCGGGTGTTGCCCAGCGTGTTCGGCTTGACCCGCTCCAGGTCCAGGAACTGGGCGACACCCTCGTCGTACGAGCGCAGCAGCTGCTCGTAGACCGGCTGCGGCACCGGAGCGCCGTCGATCTCCCGGAAGCCGAACGAGCCGAAGAACCGGGTCTCGAAGGTGAGTGCGAAGATCCGCGCCACGCCCAGCTCCCGGGCCGCGTCGATCAGCTCACCGACCAGCCGGTGACCGATGCGCCGGCCCCGGCAGGACGGGTCCACCGCCACCGTGCGGATCTCGGCCAGGTCCTCCCACATGACGTGCAGTGCTCCGCAGCCCACCACCATGTCGTCCTCGGCCCGGACCGCGACCCGGAACTCCTGCACGTCCTCGAAGAGGGTGACGGTGGCCTTGTTGAGCAGCCGCCGGTCGTCGGTGTAGGTGTCGACGAGTCGTCGGATGCCCCGCACATCCCCGGTGCGGGCCCGCCGGACGAGGATCTGGCTCTCGGGTGCCTCGGACCCGGCCTGCCTGCTCATTCGCCCGCCGGCACGTCCACGCACGGCCCCGCCGACCACCAGGGCTCGACCAGTTCCAACGTCTCGTCGCCGAACGGGTTCACCCCGGGGCCGGCGCCCAGCGCGTGGCCCAGGTGCACGTGCAGGCACTTCACCCGGCCCGGCATCCCGCCGGCCGAGATGCCGGCGATCTCCGGCACCTCGCCGATCGCCTCCCGGCGGGTGATGTAGTCCTCGTGCGCGGCACGGTAGTGGGCCGCCAACTCGGGGTCCGTGGTCAGCCGGTCCGCCATCTCCTTCATCAGCCCCGCCGACTCCAGTCGGCTGCACGCCGCGGTGGCCCGGGGGCAGGTCAGGTAGTAGAGCGTCGGGAACGGGGTGCCATCGGCGAGGCGGGGGGTCGTCTCCACCACGTCCGGAAGGCCGCACGGGCAACGGTGGGCGACCGCCCGGGTGCCCCGGGGCGTCCGGCCGAGCTGCGCGGCCACTGCGGCCAGGTCGGCCTCGGTGGCCGGCTCGCGCTGCGGCAGGGGAACGGAATCCGCCGCCGGCTCCGACGGTGGTACGACAGTCACGGTGCCCATCTCTCCTGGTGCAGTGGTCGGTGGCTCACTTGCCCGGCTGCTGGCTGTCCGCCGCCTGCACGCTCGACCAGAGCGTGTCGTACCAGGTCGTCGGCCCGGCCGGCGCCTCCGAACCGGCCGACTTCCCGGCGTCGCGGGCGGCGCCCTCCGGGTCGTGCAGCACCACCATCATCTTCTCGCCCGGCCGGCCCATGAAGAACCGTTCCCGAGCCTGCGTCTTGATGTACTCGGGGTCTTTCCAGTTGGCGGCCTCGGCGGCGAGCTTGGCGATCTCCGCCTCCTGCGCCGCCTGGGCGGCCTCCATCCGCTCGATGTCGGCCTGCTGGTCCAGGTAGACCCGGACCGGGTAGGTGTAGGCCAGCGCGAGCGCGATCAGGACCGCGACCAGCACGGTGGCCCGACCGGTGAAGCGACGGGGGTGGGGTGCGGCGAGCCGCTTCACGGCACCACCGGCGGCGGTACGCCGAGCGGCGGCCGGACGATTCGCGGAGCGCACGCCCTCGGCGCCCCGGGCAGCACCCGGCGCGCGACCGGCGGCGCGCGGCTCGGCGCGTACACCGGCCTCCCGGACCGATCCCCGCGTGGCGCGCCCGCCGCCCGGCCGACCGGACTGACCCGGCCGGCGGGCGGGACGCTGACCACCCGGTGTGCGGCGCTGCTGCATCGTCACACCCCTCCCCCGAGGCTTCGTGCGTTACAGGGTTTGTCGGGAAGCCCCGCGGCGGGGCTTCCCGGCAGCGTCTCAGGCCGAACGGTAGCGCGGGAACGCGCCAGCGCCGGCGTAGCGCGCCGCGTCGGCCAGCTCCTCCTCGATCCGGAGCAGCTGGTTGTACTTGGCGACGCGGTCCGAGCGGGCCGGCGCGCCGGTCTTGATCTGGCCGCAGCCGGTGGCCACCGCCAGGTCGGCGATGGTGGTGTCCTCAGTCTCGCCGGAGCGGTGGCTCATCATGCACTTGAAGCCGGCCCGGTGGGCCAGGTCCACCGCGTCCAGGGTCTCGGTCAGCGAGCCGATCTGGTTGACCTTGACGAGGACCGCGTTCGCCGCCTTCTCCGCGATTCCGCGGGCGATGCGCTGCGGGTTGGTCACGAACAGGTCGTCACCGACGATCTGCACCCGGTCGCCGATCGAGGCGGTCAGCGTCTGCCAACCGCTCCAGTCGTCCTCGGCCAGCGGGTCCTCGATCGACACGATCGGGTACGCGTCGGCCAGCTTGGTGTAGTAGGTGCTCATCTCCTCGGCGGACTTCGCGGTGCCCTCGAAGGTGTAGGTGCCGTTGTCGAAGAACTCCGTCGCGGCCACGTCGAGCGCGAACACGATGTCGGTGCCGAGCCGGTAACCAGCCTTCTCGACCGCCTCGGCGATCAGGTCCAGGGCCGCCGCGTTGGTCGGCAGGTTCGGCGCGAAGCCACCCTCGTCGCCCAGCCCGGTGGAGAGGCCCTTCTTCTTCAGCACCGACTTCAGCGCGTGGTAGACCTCCGCGCCCGAGCGCAGCGCCTCACGGAAGGTGGGCGCGCCGATCGGCGCGATCATGAATTCCTGGATGTCGACGTTCGAGTCGGCGTGCGCGCCACCGTTGAGGATGTTCATCATCGGCACGGGCAGGAGGTGCGCGTTCGGGCCGCCCAGGTAGCGGAACAGGCTCAGCTCGGCGCTGCCGGCAGCGGCCTTCGCCACCGCCAGGGAGACCCCGAGGATGGCGTTCGCGCCCAGCTCCGACTTGCTGTCGGTGCCGTCGATGTCGAGCATCTTCTGGTCGATCAGCCGCTGCTCGCTGGCCTCGTACCCGATGATCTGGTCGACGATCTTGTCTTCGACGTTGGAGACCGCCTTCTCCACGCCCTTGCCCTGGTAGCGGTCGGCGTCACCGTCGCGCAGCTCGATCGCCTCGAAGGCACCGGTGGAGGCGCCGGAGGGCACGGCGGCACGGGCTACCGTGCCGTCGTCCAGACCGACCTCGACCTCGACCGTCGGGTTGCCCCGCGAGTCGAGAATCTCCCGGGCGACGATTCCCTCGATGGTTGCCACTGAGTCGCTCCTCGTTGTTGTTATCCGGTCCGTGGGTGGGCCGCGACGGTGCGGCTGAGGCAGGTGTTGAACGCAGCGTATCGGGCGGCGCGAACGGGCACGGCGTCGCCCGCGCACCCGGGTCGCCCCGCACTGACGGACATTCCCGGATTTCCGGGCGTCAACCGGCAACGGGTTTGCGCTGCGCGGACCAGATCCACCAGGCTGGTCGCCATGCCCGCCGCCTCGACCACCCTCCGCATGCTCGCCGTGTCGGTCATCGCGTCGCTCACGGTCACCGGCTGTCAGACATTCGAGGACGCCGGAGTCGCCATGGGCCGCTCGGAACTCGTCAACGACCTCGCCGCCCGGCTCGACCGCGCACTGGAGTTGACCTACTCGGCCGACTACCAACTGCCCGGCGGCCAGCGCGCCTCGATCGTGCAGGCACAGGACCCGGCCCGATCCACGTACACCTACCCCGGCGGCCAACTCACCGTCACCCCGGAGGCCATCACCCGGTGCACGACTGCCGGCGCCCGCCCGGAGTGCACGCTGATCGCCCCGCCCACCCCGGGCAGTAAGCCCACTGTGACGCTGTTCGGCGAGGCCAACAGGCAGGGCCTCGTCACGCCGCCGGTGGTGGTCGGGCTGCTCACCGCCGCCGCGCTCGACCCGCAGGCGGTCATCAAGCAGAGTGACACCACCGTCGCCGGGCACCACGCCGCCTGCGTGGCGGTGGAAAGCTCGTCCGGCGACTTCACCACCTGCGTCACCACCGAGGGCGTGCTCGGCAGCTTCACCGGCCCGGTCGACGGCAAGCCGATGGAGCTGGCACTGAGCGACTACTCCACCACTGTCGACGAGAACGCGTTCGACCCGCCCGCCGGCGCCGGCGTCATCGACCGCCGCCCCGGCGGCTCGTGACCGGCGGCGGTCTTTCTCAGAGACCGAGCAGGGTACGCAGGTGGCGCGGGGGTGGGCAGTCGTGGGCGAGCATCGCGTCGTGCCAGTCGCGGACCGACACCCCGTCCGGGCGGGCGGCGGCGATCTCGGCCATCTCGCTGTACCCGACGAAGTAGGTGGAGAGCTGGGTGGAGGTGAGCTGTGCGCGCCGCCACTTGCCGGCCGCCTCGCCCTCCTCCTGGAAGCCGCGCCCGGTCATCAACGCCATCGCCTCGGCCTCGGGCAGGTCCTCGGCGTGCACCAACTGGTCGAGCAGCGCGTTGATGGTCATCCGTAGCTGCATCTTGAGCTGCTGCAACCGCACCGGCAGACCGCCGAAGCCGAGCCCCGACATCACCTCCTCCGCGTAGACCGCCCAGCCCTCGATGAACGGGCCGGACTCGGCCAACGCGCGGACCCGGGTGCCTCCGACATAGCGGCGGGCGTGGGCGAGCTGGAGGAAGTGCCCCGGCATCGCCTCGTGCACGGTCAGGTTGCGGATCATGTGGTCGTTGTATTCGCGGTAGAACGACTCGACCCGCTGCGCCGGCCAGTCCGACGGGGTGGGCGCGATGCAGTAGAAGGTCGGAACGGCGGCGGTCTCCAGCGGGCCGGGCGCGTCGCAGTACGCCACCGCGACCCCCCGGGCGAACTCCGGCATCTCCTGGATCACGCACCGGTCGTCGACCAGGGTGACCAGGTCGTGTGCGCGGACGAAGTCGGTCGCCTCGTCCACTGTCACCGCGGCCAGCTCGACGATCGTCGCGTCGTTCGGGTGCTCGGCGGCGAGCAGGTCCAGCGCTCGGCGTACCGACGCGTCGTCGGCCGGGCCGCCGACCAGCTCGACGGCCGCCTCGCGGATCTCCGCGGTGACCCGGTCCAGGTTGGCCCAGGCACGTCGCTGGATCTCGGCGGCGCCCAACTCGGTGTCCAGGGTGTGCCAGAGCCGGGCCTCCCACCGGCGCCGGCCCAGTCGCGGGTCACGGCCGGGGCCGGCATCGGCGGCCAGACCGGTCCGCAACCAGGCGACGAACTCGTCCAGCGCGGCGATCGCGGCGGTGGCCGCCGGCTCGACCCGGTCCAGGTGGCTCGGCGCCTGCGCGAGCAGCGCCGGCAGCTCGTCGCGGATCAGCGCGGCCGTGCCGGTGAACTGCCCGACCGCCGTCTCCGCGTGGATCCGCGGCATGTCCCGCAGCGTCGCGCGAGCGGTGGCGAGGGCGTCCGGTACGGCGGCGAGCCTGCCAGCCAGTTGGGTCAGCCGCACCTCTGCGGGGGCGTACGGTCGGACCAACAGCGGGTGCAGGAGCGGGCCGGGGTTGTGCCGCAGCGGATCCCACTCGTGCGACCGGATCTCGGTCAGCTCGAACAGCTCCCGATCGACGAACGAGGTGAGCAGCGCGTGGTCTACCTGCTCGTCGACGTCGAGCGAGTCCGGGTCCAGTTCGGACAGCGCGTTGGCCGCGTCGGAGAGCATCGCCCGATCGGCGGTCAGCGCGTCCGCGGACAGGTCCGGTAGCCGGTCGTCGAACCGGTGATCGCCGGCAGCGGTGGCCACCCCCGGCCGCGACTCCAACAGCGCCTCGACAACCCGCTCAGCCAGCACCCCAAACGCTTCCACCGACCCACCCTACCCACCGCCCCACCCTGGGCGACCGGTTCCGCCCGTTGCGTCGATCATGAAGTTATTGCCGTCCGCCTCGGCGTGTCGGGGCAATAACTTCATGATCAACGTGGGTCTGGGGGTCCGGGTTCGGCGGCGCGGATGGATTGGGCGTAGGCCAGGGTGGTGCGGCGGAGGGCGGCCTCGGGGTCGATGCCCGCCTCGCGGGCTGCGGCAACCGCTGCCAACAGGCTCGCGCCCAGTTTCGCTTCGGCGTCCGGCTGGGCGTCGGGCAGTGGACGTGGGACCTCGATGCCCCTGCGCGCGGCGCGGTCCAGGATCTGCGCGGCCAGGGCCAGCGCGGGCTGGCTCACTGCCACCCCGTCCAGCACCGAATTCCGCGCCTTCTCGGCGCGCTTGATCCGCTCCCAGTTCTCGGTGATCTCTTCCAGGGTGCCCGCCTCGGCACCGGCGAAGACGTGCGGATTGCGGCGGATCATCTTGTCGACCAGGCCACCGGCCACGTCGTCGATGGTCCACCGGTCTTCCTCGGGCAACTCCTCGGCGAGCCGCGCGTGCAGCACCACCTGCAACAACACGTCGCCCAACTCCTCGCGCAGCGCGTCGGTGTCGTCGGCGATGATGGCGTCGTACGCCTCGTAGCTCTCCTCCAGCAGATAACCGGCGAGACTGCGGTGCGTCTGCGCCCGCTTCCACGGGTCGCCACCCGGCGAGGCCAGCCGATCCAGCACGGCCACCGCGTCGAGCAGCCGGGCGCCCGGCGGGTCCCACGAGCCGTACATCAGCTCCATCTCGGCCAGCCCCGGCTGCCGGGCCAGCCGCAGACCCAACTCCCGGGCCAGCGCCTCGTCACCCGCTGGGCCGGCCAGCCACACCACAGTGCCGTGCGCCGCCACCGCGTCCAGCAGCGGCTGCGTCGCCGGGCCGTCCACCACCGTGACCTCGGCGCCCGCCTGGCGCACGGCCGTGACCAACTCGCTGTCCGCGCCGGTCAGAACCGGGTGCTGGCGTACGACGTCCCAGGCCGCCGAGGTCATCAGGCCGGCCGGCAACCGGGGTGAGGTGACCAGGAGGACGATCCGTGCCGACATGCTCAGCTGGCCGTGCCCTGATCCGGTGCAGGTCCCTCGGCACTCGGCGCGTCACTCGACGGCAGCGGCTCCGGGGTGGAGATGTCGGTGACCGGGCCGGCCTCGTTGATGTACGGCAGTGAGTAGAAGACCAGCGACTGGCCGGTGCTCACCACCGACGGCACGCCGACCGCCCGGTAGCGCGGGTTGATCGAGACGTCGAGCCGGCTCGCCTCGTCCTCCAGTGCGGTGCTGAGAGCGGTGGCGCTGCGGACGAACCCGCCGTCGCCGAACGCCTGACGGACGTCGGCCACGGACATGCCGCCCTTGATCGCCCCGGTCTTCGTCAGCGCGTCGTAGACGGCCATCAGCGAATCGTCGCTCAGCTCGGCCGGCGGGAGCTGCTGGTTGAGCACCTGGAGCAGGTCGATCCACTCACCCCAGAGCTTGGCGTACTCGGTGGTCGCCGGCACCCGCAGATTCTGCTCGAGCTGCTGCGGGGTGACCTCGTCGGGCACCTGGATGTTCTTCGCCGCGGCCACCCGCTTGCCGAGATCCAAGCTGACCAGCAGGTTGACCACGTCCTGACGGGTCACCGCGGCGCGCAACTGCTCCGGCGACGGCGTCGCGCCCGCCTGGCCGGCCTCCCGCCGGACCGCCTCGCCGTACTTCGCCTGCGCGTCGTCGTAGATCGCGTCGACCCGGTCCACCGAGTAGGTGGTGTCACCGACATACGCGGCGACGTTCGGTGCGGACTTGCCGCAGGCAGCGAGGGAGAGGACACCCAGGGCCGCGACGCTGGCGGCGGCGATCACACGGCGAGCACGCATACCCGTCACTCTCTCATGCCCTCTCCCCGGCTGTGACGGCCCCCACCGCACCGCGGACCCACCCTCAACCCGTCGCGACGGCCAGTGGGGCGGGGGCACCGAGCACATCGGAGAGCAGTTGCGCGCACCACTGGAGCAGCGCCTGGTCCCGCAGCGGCTCGCCACCGATCCGACGGGTGGTCGGTCGGGGCACGCTGACCTGGTCGGTGGCCTGCTTGTAGACGGCATCCGGGTGGTAGCGCTTGAGCCGCATCTGCTTCGAGTCCGGTAGCGGCAGCGGGCCGAACCGTACGTGCTTGCCCTGCATGGACACGTCGCTCAGGCCGTACCGGCGGGCCAGCAGGCGGAACCGGGCCACCTCCACCAGGTTCTGCACCGGGGCCGGCGGCTCGCCGTACCGGTCGGTCATCTCGGCGACGACCTCGCGCAGACGCTCCTCGTCGCGTGCCTCGGCGAGCTTGCGGTACATCTCCAGGCGCAGCCGCTCCACACTCACGTAGTCGTGCGGCAGGTGGGCGTCGATCGGCAGGTCGATCTTGACGTCGGCCTCCTCCTCCGGCCGCTCACCCTTGAACGCGGAGACCGCCTCGCCGACCATCCGCACGTACAGGTCGAAGCCGACGCCCTCGATGTGCCCGGACTGCTCGCCACCGAGCAGGTTGCCGGCACCCCGGATCTCCAGGTCCTTCATCGCCACGTACATGCCGGCGCCCAACTCGGTGTGCTGGGCGATGGTCGCCAACCGCTCGTGGGCGTGTTCGGTGAGCGGCTTCTCCGGCGGGTAGAGGAAGTACGCGTACGCCCGCTCCCGGCCCCGGCCGACCCGGCCCCGGATCTGGTGCAGCTGGGCCAGGCCGAGCAGGTCGGCCCGCTCCACGATCAGGGTGTTGGCGTTCGGGATGTCGATGCCCGACTCGACGATCGTGGTGCAGACCAGGACGTCGAACTCCTTCTCCCAGAAGCCGACCATGACCTTTTCCAGGGCTTCCTCGCCCATCTGGCCGTGCGCCACCGCGACCCGCGCCTCGGGCACCAGCTCCCGCAGCCGCCGGGCCGCCCGGTCGATCGACTCGACCCGGTTGTGCAGGTAAAAGACCTGCCCGTCGCGGAGCAGCTCCCGGTGGATGGACGCGGCCACCTGCCGGTCGTCCTGGGCGCCGACGAAGGTGAGCACCGGGTGCCGCTCCTCCGGCGGGGTGGCGATGGTGGACATCTCCCGGATGCCGGTGATCGCCATCTCCAGGGTGCGCGGGATCGGGGTGGCAGACATGCTCAGCACGTCGACCGACGCGCGCAGCGTCTTCAGGTGCTCCTTGTGCTCGACTCCGAAGCGCTGCTCCTCGTCGACGACCACCAGACCCAGCTGCTTGAACCGGGTCGCCGTCTGCAACAGCCGGTGGGTGCCGATGACGATGTCGACAGTGCCGTCGGTGACCATCTCCAGCGTCCGCTCGGTCTCCTTCGCCGTCTGGAACCGCGACAGCTGCCGGATCTGGACCGGGAACTGGCTCATCCGCTCGGCGAACGTGTTGTAGTGCTGCTGCACCAGCAGGGTCGTCGGCACCAGCACCGCCACCTGCTTGCCGTCCTGCACCGCCTTGAACGCCGCCCGGACCGCGATCTCGGTCTTGCCGTAGCCGACGTCGCCACAGATCAGCCGGTCCATCGGGACGGTCTGCTCCATGTCCCGCTTGACCTCGTCGATCGCGGCGAGCTGGTCCGGCGTCTCCTGCCAGGGGAACGCGTCCTCCAGCTCCCGCTGCCACGGGGTGTCCGGGCCGAACGAGTGCCCCTTGGACGCCTTGCGCGCGGCGTACAGCTGAATGAGCTGCGCGGCGATCTCGCGGACCGCCTTGCGGGCCCGCGCCTTGGACTTCTGCCAGTCCGAGCCGCCCATCTTGTGCAGGGTCGGCTGCTCGCCGCCCACGTAGCGGGAGAGCTGGTCGAGCTGGTCGGTGGGGACGAACAGCCGGTCGCCGGGCTGGCCCCGCTTGCTGGCCGCGTACTCGATGACCAGGTATTCCCGGCTGGCGCCGTTGACGGTGCGCTGCACCAGCTCGACGTAACGGCCGATGCCGTGCTGCTCGTGCACCACGAAGTCGCCGGCCTTCAGCTCCAACGGGTCGATGGTGTTGCGCCGCCGGCTCGGCATCTTGCGCATGTCCCGCGTCGAGGTGCCCCGGCCACCGGTCACGTCGTTGCCGGTGAGCAGCACGAAGCGGGACGCCTCGTCGACGAACCCGCTGCTCAACGCACCACAGGTGACCACCAGCTCGCCGGGGACGGGCGCGGTCGGCACCTCCTCGGTCAACCGGGCACCCAGGCCGGCGTCGCGCAGCACCTCCACCGCCCGCTGGGCGGGGCCGTGCCCCTCGAAGACCAGCGCGATCGACCAGCCCTCGCCGGCCCAGCGCCTGAGGTCCTCGACGACCCGCGCGGTCTCGCCGTGGTAGAGCGGCGCCGGCTGCGCGGAGAGGGTCACCGCGATGGCGTCGTCCGGGGTGACGGCTGCCTGCTCCGGCGCATCTTCCCAGGGCTGCCGCGCCTCGGCGGTCTCCCCCTCGACGAGACCGAACGGGGACAGCGTCCACCACGGCTGACCGAGCTTGCCCGCGGTGGCGCGTACCTCGCCCAGGGTGCGGAACGCGGCGGCGCCGACGTCCACCGGGGCCTGGCCGCCGACCGCGGCGGCGGCCCAGCTGGCCTGCAAGAACTCCTCCGAGGTACGCACCAGATCGTGCGCCCTCGTGCGGATCCGCTCCGGGTCGCAGAGCAGGACGTGAGTGCCGGCCGGCATCGCGTCCAGCAGCAGCTCCAACGAGTCGGGGCCGACCAGCACCGGGGCCAGCGACTCCATCCCCTCCACCGGGATGCCCTCGGCCAGCTTGTCCAGGATCTCGGCCAACTCGGGGTGCTGCTCGGCGAGCGCGGCCGCCCGCTCACGCACCGCCGGGGTCAGCAGCAGCTCCCGGCAGGGCGGCGCCCACAGCAGCGGCACCTGCTCGATGGTCCGCTGGTCGGCGACGGCGAAGGTGCGGATCTCCTCCACCTCGTCGCCCCAGAACTCGACCCGGGACGGGTGCTCGTCGGTGGGCGGGAAGACGTCCAGGATGCCGCCGCGCACCGCGAACTCGCCGCGCTTGGTCACCAGGTCGACCCGGGCGTACGCCATGTCGATCAGCCGACGGGCGACCTCCTCCAGGTCCGCCTCCTCGCCGGCGGCGAGCTGCACCGGCTCCAGGTCCCCGAGCCCCTTCAGCTGAGGCTGGAGCAGCGAACGGACCGGAGCCACGACCACCCGCAGCGGCCCGGTGCCGCCGTGCGCGTCGGTCGCCTCCGGGTGCGCCAGCCGGCGCAGCACGGCCAGCCGGCGGCCGACCGTGTCCGAGCGTGGAGAGAGCCGCTCGTGCGGCAGCGTCTCCCAGGAGGGAAAGACCAC
This sequence comes from Micromonospora sp. NPDC005220, assembly GCF_040607895.1. Classification (NCBI taxonomy): domain Bacteria; kingdom Bacillati; phylum Actinomycetota; class Actinomycetes; order Micromonosporales; family Micromonosporaceae; genus Micromonospora; species Micromonospora sp. NPDC005220. Next base: position 12,981 of record NZ_JBEXHP010000003.1, on the reverse strand, counting down.
TACCTGCTCGGCCGGGAGCAACCCGCCCAGCGCGGCGGCCAGATCGTCGGCCTCCCGGGTGGTGGCGGTCACCGCCAGCACCGGTCGGCCGGCCCCGTCGTTGTCCGCGGCGACAGCCGCCACGGCGAACGGGCGCAGCGCCGCCGGGGCGGTGATGTCGAGGCCGTCGACCTGGGCGGCACCGGAGCGCGCCAGGTCACGCGCCCGGGCCAGCCCCGGGTCGGCCAGGGCGGCGGTGAACAGACCGGTGAGCAAGGGAATCCTTCCGGGGGGAGTCGACGCACACGACGGCGGCCCCTCGTCCAGCCGGACGGGGGGTGCACGACAACAAGCCTAGCCCCGTCGACCGACAACCACCCCCTTCCGCCCAGGTCCCCGCCGTACCGCGCGTCGCCTGCGCCCGCCCCGCCCGTCCGGCCACCGACGCCTGCCCAAAATCCGGGCAAGTCATCCCAAAGTTGCTGCTTCCGGTAGGAGCAGTGCGGGCGCGGCGATCATGCAGTTGTGGTGCCCGGCTTAGCCGTTTACGGGCGTTTTGTTGCCCACCACAACTGCATGATCGGCGAGGTGGCGCCGGTTGTTGTCCAGGATGTAGTGGTCACGAACTCGCCGAACCGCACTCTTTCCTGGATCCAGCGCGATCTTGAGGGTCGAGGGTGCAGACCGCTCCGCAGCGACGGAACCCCCCATGGATCTTGACGGTGTGTCGGCTTCATGGTCGGGTTTCGGGATGGGTGAGCAGTGGCGGGCACAGTTCGACGCGGAGGTGAGCTTCGCCAACGGCGGCGGGCTGCGCACCGAGGGATTCCGGCTGGACATCCCCGGTCCGGAGATCACCGACGATGACCTGGCGGCGCTGTTCGTGCGGCATCTCGGGCTGCTGATGGTCGCCGAGGTCCGGATCAACGCGAAGATGATCATCGAAGAGCGGCACAAGGGTGGCCGGAGCGTGTCAGTCGATCAGCCGGCGTCCGCCCGCAGGCTGGTCGAGCTGAGCCACGTGATCAGCGACGGAATGACCACCCTGCCGGGCTGGCCGGCGCCCCGGATCACCGACTGGCTGACCTTCGCGGCGTCCCGCGAGCGGTACGCGCCGGGCACCGAGTTCCACGTGGCACGGATCGACATGATCGCCAACACCGGCACCTACCTGGACACCCCCGCCCATCGTTGGGCCGGCCGCGACGACCTGACCGGGGTGCCGCTGAGCCGACTCGCCGACCTGCCCGGGGTGGTGGTGCGGGTGCCGTCGGGCACCCGGGCGGTGGAGCGACTGATGCTGGCCCCCTACGAGGTGGCCGGGCGGGCGGTGCTGCTGCATACCGGGTGGGATGCGCACTTCGGCACCGAGCGGTACGGCGCGCCGGAGGCTCCGTATCTGGCCGGGGACGCCGCCCAGGCGTTGGCCGACGCGGGTGCGGCCCTGGTCGGAATCGACTCGATCAACATCGACGACATGAGCCCGGCCGCCGGGGGCGTACGACCTGCGCACAGCACGCTGCTCGCCGCCGGCATCCCGATCGTGGAGCACCTGACCGGCCTGGGCGCGTTGCCACCGAGTGGGTTCCGGTTCACCGCGGCCCCGCCGATGGTGGCCGGCATGGGCACCTTTCCGGTGCGCGCCTTTGCCGTCGTCAATCCCTGACGCCACCCGGGACGCCGTCACCGCGCGGGGCCGGTCTCGCCCGCACCACGAACCGCTGGCGGCCCGGGCCAACTGGTTCCACCGCTCGCTCCGCAAATCGGGCCATAAGCTAACAACGTGGACAAAGAACCGCGCGGTACGGCTCGGGACTGGGCGCCGCGCAGCATCGGACTGCTCCTCGGCACCCTGGCGCTGGCCACCGCGTTCATCGCCGCCTACGTCGGGGCACTGCACCAGCCCACGCCGCGCGACCTGCCGGTCGGCGTCGCCCGCGGCGACCAACGCGCCCAGGCGACGCTCAACGCCATCCGGGACCAGAGCACCATCATCAAACCGATCGGGTACGACGACAGCAGCGCCGCCGAGGACGGCCTGCTCAGCCGCGCGGTGTACGCGGTGCTCAGCACCGGCCCGGACAACGGCCTGCTCCTCACCATCGCCAATGCCTCCGGCCCCTCCGCCACCAGCGCGATCAAGGAGGTCCTCGGCACCGCCGCCACCCGCACCGGCACCCCGCTACAGGTCGTCGACGAGGTGCCGGTCACCCCGGATGATCCACGCGGGGTGGTGCCCTTCTACCTGAACGTCGGGTACGTGCTCGGGGGCTATCTCGCCTCGACAGTGCTCGGGATATCCGCCGGCACCACTCCCCGCACGGCGCGTCGAGCCGGACTGCGCATCGCCGCCCTGGCGGTCTACAGCGTGCTGCTCGGCATCGCCGGCGCGGTCGTGGTCGGACCCGTCCTGGACATCTGGCACCACGACGTACCGACGATCGCCGCCATCGGCGCGCTGGCCGTCTTCGCCGCCGCCATGTTCGCCAGCGCCATCCAGGGCTGGCTGGGCGTCGCGGGCACCGCGCTGGTCATCCTGCTGCTGGTGGTGCTCGGCAACCCGGGCTCCGGCGGCATCTACGCGCCGGAGTTCCTGCCCGGCGTGCTGCGCGGCATGCACCGGTGGAACATTCCGGGGCTCGCCAACGACCTGACCAAGGCCGCTGTGTACTTCGACTGGCGGTCGGCCGGCTGGCCCGCGCTCGCCCTGGCGCTGTGGGCGGTGCTCGGCATCGTCGGGTTGGTCAGCGCGAGCCTGGTCCGCGGTGGCCGGGCCGCCAACCCCGGCTCCGGGCCAGCCCACGCCGGCTCCTGACCCGCCCGTCCTGGCCCCGAACGACGCCGTCCCGGGCCCCCGCCAGTCCGCCACGGTGGTTGAGATCACGCCGGAAAACACCCTCCCGGAGGCAATGGATCATCAGGGGGCCCTCCAGACATCCCCGGCGCGCGGATACCATCCAGTAAGTCGGACAGCGCTGTCCTTCGTATCCACGCAAGGGAGCGCATCGTGACCGACCAGCACGACCACGACGGCCCGGACGCCGCACTGCGCGCCGACATCCGCCGACTCGGCACCCTGCTCGGCCAGACCCTGGCCCGCCAGGAGGGCCGCCCGCTGCTCGACCTCGTCGAGGAGATCCGCGCCCAGGTGCGCTCCGACGCCCCGGCGGCCGCCCAGCGCCTCGGCGGGCTCGACGTGACCACCGGCACCAAGCTGGCCCGCGCCTTCTCCACCTACTTCCACCTGGCCAACATCACCGAGCAGGTGCACCGGGCCCGGGATCTGCGCCGCCGCCGCGCGGTGCAGGGCGGCTGGCTGGACCAGGCCGCCAAGATGATCGCCGAGCGCGGGGTGCCGGCCGAGGAGATCGCCAACGCGGCTCGCCGGCTGGCGGTACGACCGGTCTTCACCGCACACCCGACCGAGGCGGCCCGTCGCTCGATCCTGTCGAAGCTGCGGGCGATCGCCGACGAGTTGGACACCGAGACCGCCAACGCCATCCTCTACGGCGCCAGCGACGAGGGCCCGGCCAACCGCCGGCTGGCCGAGTTGCTGGACCTGATGTGGCAGACCGACGAGCTGCGGCTCGACCGGCCGGACCCGACCGACGAGGCCCGCAACGCGATCTACTACCTGCGCGACCTGTACGCCGAGGCCGCCCCGCAGGTGCTCGACGACCTGGCCGACACGTTGCGCACGCTCGGTGTGGAAACCTCACCGACGGCCCGGCCGCTGAGCTTCGGCACCTGGATCGGCGGCGACCGCGACGGCAACCCGTTCGTCACCCCGGCGGTGACCCGCGAGGTCCTGACCATTCAGCACGAGCACGGCATCGCGGCCACCGAGAAGGCGATGGACCACCTGATCAACGAGGTCTCGGTGTCCCGCCGACTGCGCGGGGTGTCCCTGGACCTCTCCGCCAGCCTCGCCGCCGACCTGGACGCGCTGCCCGAGGTGGCGCAGCGCTTCCGCCGGGTCAACGCGGAGGAGCCCTACCGACTCAAGGCGCGCTGCGTGAAGGCGAAGCTCGCCAACACCCGGCTGAGGTTGCGTCAGGGCACCGCGCACGTGCCCGGCCGGGACTACCGGGGCTCGGCCGAGCTGATCGCCGACCTGGACCTGCTGCGTGCCTCGCTGGCCCGCAACTCCGGGCAGCTCACCGCGGTCGGCCGGTTGGCCTCCACCATCCGTACGGTCTCCGCGTTCGGCCTGCACCTGGCCACCATGGACGTCCGGGAGCACGCCGAGGCGCACCACGCGGTGCTGGCGCAGCTCTACGAGGCGGTCGGCGAGGTCTCCGACTACCCGGCGCTGACCCGGCTGGAACGCACCAAGCTGCTCGCCGACGAGCTGAGCGGCCGCCGACCCCTGTCGACGGTGGACACGTCGCTGTCCGAGCCGGCCCGCAAGACGTTCGACGTGTTCGGGACCATCCGGGAGGCCCAGGACCGGTTCGGCGCCGAGGTGATCGAGTCGTACATCATCTCGATGACCCTGGGCGTCGACGACGTGCTGGCCGCCGTGGTGCTGGCCCGCGAGGCCGGTCTGGTGGACGTGCACAGCCGGCGGGCCCGAATCGGGTTCGTGCCGCTGTTGGAGACCCCGGCCGAGTTGAATGCCGGCGGCGAACTCCTCGACGAGTTGCTGTCGCTGCCCGCGTACCGGGCGCTGGTGACCGCCCGAGGCGACGTGCAGGAGGTCATGCTCGGCTACTCCGACTCCAACAAGGAGGCCGGGATCACCACCAGCCAGTGGTCGATCCACCGGGCGCAACGCGCGCTGCGCGACGTGGCCGCCCGGCACGGCGTACACCTGCGGCTGTTCCACGGCCGGGGCGGCACGGTCGGGCGCGGCGGCGGGCCGACGCACGAGGCGATCCTGGCGCAGCCGTACGGGACCATGGACGGCGCGATCAAGGTGACCGAGCAGGGCGAGGTCATCTCCGACAAGTACACCCTGCCCTCGCTGGCCCGGGAGAACCTGGAGCTGACCCTCGCCGCGGTGCTCCAGGCGACGCTGCTGCACACCGCGCCCCGGCAGCCGGCCGAGATGCTGGAACGCTGGGACGCGACGATGGACGTGGTCTCCGAGTCGGCGTTCCGGTCGTACCGGTCGCTCGTCGAGGACCCGGACCTGCCGGCGTACTTCTGGGCGTCCACCCCCACCGAGCTGCTCGGCGCGCTGAACATCGGCTCCCGACCGGCGAAGCGCCCGAACACCGGCGCCGGGTTGTCCGGGCTGCGGGCCATCCCGTGGGTGTTCGGCTGGACGCAGACCCGGCAGATCGTGCCGGGCTGGTTCGGTGTCGGCTCCGGGCTGGCCGCCGCTCGCGAGGCCGGGCTGGCGGACGTGTTGGCCGAGATGCACCGCAACTGGCACTTCTTCCGCACGTTCCTGTCGAACGTCGAGATGATGCTGACCAAGACGGACCTGAGCATCGCCCGCCGGTACGTCGAGACGCTGGTGCCGAAGAAGCTGCACCCGATCTTCGAGCAGATCGAGCAGGAGTACGAGCTGACCAAGCGGGAGGTGCTGGCGATAACCGCCGCACCGGCGCTGCTGGAGAACTCGCCGGTGCTTCAGCGCACGCTTGCCGTCCGCGACACCTACCTGGAGCCGCTGCACCACCTTCAGGTGGCGCTGCTGCGGCAGTACCGGGAGTCGGGTGCCGCCGGGCGGGCGATCGCCACCGCTCCGGGCGGCCGGCGCGCACCGAGCGACGGCACCGCCCTGGAACGCGCGCTGCTCACCACTGTGAACGGCATCGCCGCCGGAATGCGCAACACCGGCTGATCAGCAGCTACGGATACGGGCCCCGGTCACTGCGACCGGGGCCCGTACTCGTAGCTCTGCGAACGACGGTCAGAAGTCGCCGCCGCCGAAATCCCCGCCGCCGAAGTCGCCGCCGCCGAAGCCACCGCCGAAATCGCCGCCACCGAAGTCGCCGCCGGCGTAGTCGCCACCGCCGAAGTCGCCACCGCCGAAGTCCCCACCCTGGTCGCCGAAGTCCCCGCCCTGGTCGCCGCCGTCGCCGCCCTGGTCGACGCCGTCACCGAAGCCCTCCTGGTAGCCGGCGTCGTAGCCGTACCCCGGGTCGGCGAAGGCGGGCGAGAAGAGCGCGTCGGCGATCAGGATGCCGCCGAGCACACCGGCGCCGGCGCCCAGCGCCGTCTTCCACCAGGGCGTCGAATACCAGCCGGCGGGCACCGGTCGACCCTGGTACCGCCCACCGGGGTAGTAGTAGGGCGTTTCCCGGCCGGGTTGCGGCCCGGCCCGGAAGGTCTGCCCCTGCACGTCGACCTCGCGCTCCCTGGTGAGCTGCCCCACGCCGCGGGCGGCGGCCAGGGTCGGCACCTCGGGGCCCGGGTCGATGCCCAGCGCCGTTCGCGCCGCCCGGATGTACGCCAAGCCCTCCAGCGCAGTCTCCCGGGCCAGCGCGAACTGGTGCGGCGTGGACGCCTGCTCCAGCTGGGAGCCGGCCGCGTTGTACCGCTCACCGGCGTCGGCCAGCGCCTGGCGTACCGCTGGTTCGTCGCCGTGCAGGTTCATCAACTGGCCGCCGAGGCGCTCGTACCACCGCTGCGCCTCCGCGCGGGCGTCGCCGAGCTCGGTGCGTCGGCGGGCACCGGCCTGGGCGCGGATGAGCGCGGCGGCGCCCAGCGCGCCGACCAGCACGACGGCGAGGCAGAGCACAAGTTCCATGTCATCGAACGTACCCCCGGCTGTCACGTCGTATCCGTCTGGCAAGCTCCGGTGATGGACGTCTCGACGCTGCTCCTGGTGATCGTGTGCCTCGGTGTCGGCGGGGCGGTGGGCTGGCTCGCGGCCCGGTCCCGGTCGGCGGCCGACATCGCCCGGCTGGATGCCACCCTGGCCGCCACCCGGGAGGGCGAGGGTCGGCTGGAGCAGTCCATGCGGGCGTTGAGCTACGAGGCCACCGCACAGTCCCAGGAGGCGGTGGCGCGGGCGGTCGCGCCGCTGCACGACACGCTGCGCCGCTACGAGCAGCGGGTGGCCGAGCTGGAGCACGACCGCGTCGACGCGTACGCCGAGCTGCGGGAGCAGGTCCGGTCGATGAACGCGGTCTCCGGTGAGCTGCGCACCGAGACCAAGCAGTTGGTGGCGGCGCTGCGCGCGCCGCAGGTGCGGGGCCGCTGGGGTGAGCACCAGCTGCGCCGGATCGTCGAGGCGGCCGGCATGCTGGAGCACTGCGACTTCTCCGAGCAGGTCACCGCCGCCACCGACCAGCAGGTCGTCCGACCGGATCTGGTGGTCCGACTGCACGGCGGTCGCTCGGTGGTGGTGGACGCCAAGGCACCGTTCGACGCGTACCTGACCGCCATGGAGGCCCGCGACGAACGTGGCCGGGACACCCACCTCGACGCGCACGCCCGGCACCTGCGGGGGCACGTGGACGCCCTGGCCGCCAAGTCGTACTGGTCGGCGTTCGACAACGCACCCGAGTTCGTGGTGCTGTTCGTCCCCGCCGACCCGTTCCTCGACGTCGCGCTCCAGCGAGACCCGACGCTGCTGGAGCACGCCTTTACCCGCAACGTGGTGCTGGCCACGCCGGCCACACTTGTCGCTCTGCTCCGTACGGTCGCCTACTCGTGGCGGCAGGAGGCACTGGCCCGCAACGCGCTCGCCGTGCACACCCTCGCCCGCGAGCTGTACGGCCGGCTCTCCACGCTGGGTGATCACGTAGGCAAGCTCGGGTCCTCGCTGGCCGGTGCGGTGACCGCCTACAACCGGGCGGTCGGCTCGTTGGAGGCCCGGGTGCTGGTCAGTGCCCGCAAGCTCGCCGAGTTGGGCGTCTCGGACGACGAGTTGGCCACGCCGGCCCAGGTCGAGTTGACGCCCCGGCAGCCGCAGGCACCCGAGCTGGCCGACCCGGCCGGCGACGAGGTCTCGGCCCGCTCACCACTCATGTGACAGTGCGTATCCCGCATATCACGAAGTGGTCACAAGGAACTGCCCACTAGTGACAGTGCTCGTCGACAACACGAAAGATTCTGCTCACCCGAGCGCCCTCCTCTGAAGGGCCCTGTTCTCTGGAGGAAAAGAGAACGTGAGCAGACTCCCAAACCTGAGCCGGCGCACCTCCGCCGCGCTCTTCGCATCGGTCCTGGCGGCGAGCGCCGTGACCGCCGTGGGTGGTGCCGCCACCGCGGCCGCCGCTCCCACGACCACAGCGGACACTTCCCCGGCCACCGCCGCCGAGACGCTGGGCGCGCACGACGCCAAACTGCTCAGCGAAGCCCGCGCCAAGAAGGCCCCGACCGTCACCCTGATCGTCGCCACCGAGAAGGGTGCGGCGGGAGACGTCGCCGACAGCCTCACCAAGCTCGGCGGCACGGTCAGCCAGCGGCAGGACCGGGTCGGCTTCGTGCTGGCCAAGGTCCCGACCGACCGCGTCCTCAAGGCGGCGCGACTGCCCGGCGTCTCGGCCGTCGACCTGGACGAGGTCATCCAACTGCCGGACCCGACCCCGGAAGGCACCCCCGCCGGCACCGCTGGCGCGCGGCAGGCCACCGTCGGCGCGCCGGGCGCAGCCACCCCGGCGGACAACCCCTACATGCCGACGAACGAGACCGGCGCGGTGGCGTTCACCGCGGCCCACCCGGAGTGGGACGGCCGGGGCGTCACGATCGGCATCATGGACTCCGGTGTGGACCTGGCCCACCCGGCGTTGCAGCAGACCACCACCGGCGAGCGCAAGATCGTCGACTGGGTCACCGCGACCGACCCGCTGGAGGACGGCAGCTGGCGGCGGATGCAGGCCGAGGTCGCCGGCCCGTCCTTCACCATCGCGGGCGGCACCTGGACGGCGCCGGCCGGCACGTACCGGTTCAACCTGTTCAGCGAGTCCGTCACCACCGCGAGCGACGCCCGCGGTGACGTCAACCGCGACGGCGACACGACCGACACCTGGGGTGTGCTCTACGACCCGGCCACCAACAACATCCGGGTGGACACCAACCAGAACCTCAACTTCACCGACGACCCGATCATGCGGCCGTACAAGGAGAAGTACGACATCGGCTGGTTCGGCACCGACAACCCGGCCACGCCGGTCGCCGAGCGGCAGCCCTTCGTCGTCGAGTTCCGCAAGAACGTGAACACCACGCCGATCGGGTTGCCGGGCACCTACGACTACGTCAACATCGGCATCGTCGAGAGCACCCACGGCACCCACGTCGCCGGCATCACCGCCGCCAACGACATGCTCGGCAACGGCGCCTTCGACGGTGCGGCCCCCGGCGCCAAGCTGGTCTCCGCCCGCGCCTGCTCGTGGGGCGGCGGCTGCACCGCGGCGGCCCTCACCACCGGCATGATCGACCTGGTGGCCAACCGTGGCGTCGACATCGTCAACATGTCGATCGGCGGCCTTCCGGGCCTGAACGACGGCAACAACGCGAGGACCAACCTCTACAACGAGCTGATCGAGACGTACGGCGTGCAGTTGGTCATCTCGGCCGGCAACTCCGGCCCGGGTCTGAACACCGTCGGCGACCCGTCCGTCGCCAGCAACGTGATCAGCGTTGCCGCCAGCATCAGCAAGGACACCTGGCTGGCCAACTACGGCTCGGTCGTGAGGAAGAAGAACGCCCTGTTCAACTTCTCCTCCCGTGGCCCGCGCGAGGACGGCGGCTTCAAGCCGAACATCGCCGCCCCCGGCTCGGCCATCTCCACCGCACCGACCTGGCAGCTCGGCAACCCGGTCCCCGAGGCCGGCTACCCGCTGCCGCCGGGCTACGCGATGCTGAACGGCACCTCGATGGCCTCTCCGCAGACCGCCGGCGCCGGCGCGTTGCTGCTGTCGGCCGCCAAGGCCACCGACCGGGGCGTCAGCCCGGCGGCGCTGCGGCGGGCGCTGTTCAGCTCCGCCAAGCCGATCGCGGACGTGCCGACGTACGCGCAGGGCTACGGCATGGTCAACGTGCCGGGCGCCTGGCAGCTGCTGCGCCAGGGCGTCGAAACCCGGTCGTACGTCTCCGACGCGCCGGTCTGCAGCCCGCTGGCGGACCAGCTGACCATCTGGAACGGTGTGAAGTTCGTGCCGAACCCGGGTCGGGGCACCGGGGTCTACAACCGCTGCGCCGCATCCGTGGGCGGCCACAAGGTCGGCCAGAGCAAGACCTACCCGGTCACGCTGACCCGCACCAGTGGCCCGGCCGGCACCATCAAGCACGACGTCACGCTCCAGGGCGACGACGGCACCTTCAAGGCGCCGAAGACGGTCGCGCTGCCGCTCAACAAGGCCGTCACCATCAACATCACCGCCAAGCCGGCCACCGAGGGCGCGCACGGCGCGATCGTGCGGATCGACGATCCGGCCACCAACGTGGTCGACTTCGAGGTGTCCACGGTGGTGGTGGCCTCGAACGACGTGAAGAAGCCCTCCTTCTCGTACGCCAACGAGGGCTCGGTCGACCGGAACGGCTTCACGTCGTACTTCGTCACCGTGCCGGAGGGCGCCAAGGCCCTCCAGGTGAACCTCTCCGGGATCGCCACCGATTCGCAGACCCGATTCATCGCGATCAACCCGCTGGGTGTGCCGGTGGAGAGCACCGCGAGCACCGCCTGCTACACCAACTTCTCCGACGTCAACGTCTGCAAGCCGCAGGAGCGTGACTACCAGAACCCGCTTCCCGGGGTCTGGGAGATCGAGGTGGAGTCGCGGCGGACGTCCCCGGCGCTGAACAACCCGTTCACGCTCCAGGCGCGGGTGCAGGGCCTGACCGTCGAACCGGCGCTGGTCGAGCTGCCCAGTGTCGAGGCCGGCAAGCCGACCCCGGTGAGCTGGAAGGTCACCAACGCCTTCGGCCCGGTCTCGGTCAGTGGCCGCAGCGGCGCGCTGACCGGTGTGCGTACCGAGCGTCCGACCATCACCGAGGGCGGCCCCAACCAGGAGTGGACCGTCGAGATCCCGGCGGGTACGTCGACGTTCACCGCCCGGATCGGCAACCCCGCGAACGCGGGCGCCGACCTGGACCTGTTCGTCTACCGGGGCACCACCGAGGTCGGCCGGGCCGCCGACGGTGACTCGGAGGAGGCGGTGACGCTGACCAACCCGCCGGCCGGCACCTACCGCGTCGTGGTGGAGCCGTACGGGGTCGACGGGCCGGGGACCAGCACCGCCTACGACTACTACGACGCGTTCGCGTCCGCCTCGCTGGGCACGATCACCGCCCCGGCCGTCGCGGTGCCGCTGATGCACGGCGAGTCGGCAACCATCACCGGCACGGTGACCGCGGTGGCCGTTCCGGCCGACGGGCGTCAACTCTCCGGTGAACTGGCGATCGTCACCACCGAGGGCGCCATCGTGGGTCGCGGCAACGTGTCCATCGGAGCCGTGAACTGATCCGCTGGTGACACCCGCAGGAGCCCGTCCCCGGTTCGGGGGCGGGCTCCCGCACGTCAGGGGCGAGTGCTCAGGACCGGTGGGCGGCCGTCACGACGAACGGGGTGCCCTGCTGGCAGGTGGTCATCATGCCGGGCTCCACCCGACCGGTGACCTCGACCCGCGCGCCCGCCATCAGCACGTCACGAGGGCCGCCGAGCAACAGGTAACCGTCGAGCAGTACGCAGCCGGGCTCCACGCCGCTCTGCAGGGTGCCGCTCAGGGTGGTGGCCCCGACGCCCGGCGGCGTGCTCGGGCCGCCCGGCTTCGGAGTCTTCACCCCGGGCGGCACGGTGGGGGTGACGGTCGCCGGCGAGGCGGTCGGGTCGGGCGTGGGCTGGCTGGTCACCGGCTGCGTTCCCGTCGGGGTCGGGGTGGGTGTGCCGCCTCCGACGCCCTGACCGCCGCAGGCGCTCAGCGCCACGCAGACGGCCAGCGCGGGGACGACGAGCCGAAGAGTCCTCATGCCGAATCTGACGTACGCCGACCCCGGTTCGTTCCCGTGCTCAGCCGCGCGCCGCAGCGGCCTTCATGTCCCGCCTCAGCTCCTGCGGAAGCGAGAAGGTGAGCCGCTCGTTGGCGGTGGTGATCTCCTCGACGTCGGCGAAGCCGCGCGCGGCGAGGTGGACCAGCACCTCCTGGACCAGGTCGTCCGGGACGCTCGCGCCCGAGGTCAGGCCGACCGTGGTGGCCCCCTCCAGCCAGGCGTCGTCGATCTCGTGCGCGAAGTCGACCAGGTGACCGGCGCGGGCGCCGGCGTCCAGGGCGACCTCGACCAGGCGGACCGAGTTGGAGGAGTTCGTGGAGCCGACCACGATCACCACGTCGCAGTCGGCGGCGATCTCCTTGACCACGTGCTGGCGGTTGGAGGTGGCGTAGCAGATGTCGTCGCTGGGCGGCGACTGCAACAGCGGCAGCCGCTGCTTGAGCCGGGCCACCGTCTCCAGCGTCTCGTCGACCGAGAGCGTGGTCTGGGAGAGCCAGACCACCTTCTCCGGATCACGTACGGTGATCTTGTCGGCGTCGTCCGGGCCGTCCACCAGCTGGATGTGGGCGGGGGCCTCACCGGCGGTGCCGATGACCTCTTCGTGCCCCTCGTGGCCGATGAGCAGGATGTCGTAGTCCTCGGCCGCGAAGCGCCGCGCCTCGTGGTGCACCTTGGTGACCAGCGGGCAGGTCGCGTCGATCGCCTTCAGCGAACGCGCCTTGGCCTGCTCGTAGACCTCCGGCGCCACGCCGTGTGCGGAGAAGATGACGGTGGCGCCCTCCGGCACCTCCTCGTTCTCCTCCACGAAGATCGCGCCCTGGGCCTCCAGGGTCTGCACCACGTGCTTGTTGTGCACGATCTGCTTGCGCACGTAGATCGGGGCGCCGTAGAGCTTCAGCGCCTCCTCCACGGTCTGCACCGCGCGGTCGACACCCGCGCAGTAGCCGCGGGGCTTGGCCAGGAGCACGCGCTTGCGGGTCTCAGTCACCACCCCATCGTACGTGCCACCCCCGAAACCCGACCCAGCCCGCAACCCCACCCCTGAGTCCCGGTGATCAAGAGGTTTGCGTCAGAAACGCGCCCAACGCTGACGCAAACCTCTTGATCACC